>CAIXLI010000137.1 GCA_903920205.1 uncultured Pseudomonadota bacterium | reverse complement strand
ATTCCCGCACAAGAATCCATCTCGAATCTTAATGCAACTCTTTTCTCGGGTTATCCCAGAGTCAGGGTATATCAAGGATGGAATTCCTGCTGCTCCGGGGGAAACGGGGTTTAAGCCTAGCCCGCAAACAAGTAGGACAAACATGAAAACGGAGCAGTCATCTGAAGTTGGCGGTCCTCTGGCTAACTTCGGTCTGAAAGTTTCTATAGAAACGACGGAGCATTTTAAGGCGCGGCAGGCGCGGCTAACACCGAAGGAAAGATCAAACAAAGATCGTTACCAAAAAGAATTCGTTGCAGCGATGAGCTTCGCTGCTGACCTCGTAAATCCATCGCATGCGCATATGGCAGCTAGGCTGGAGAACGGTTTTGCGAAGACGGGTAAGAAGGTTTCTACAGATAAGAAAATTTCTTCGCCACTAAAAAAGAATTCACCGGTTGGTCCGTAGAGAGGCAAACGACAAGAGCCTTTCCCCACGCAGTGTCGGCGATGGCTTTCTCTGTCCATCCGCCTCATGTGAAAAGGGTTGTTGGCGCCCTGTTTAACGCCGACCGATCGACGTATAGGCAAAACCGGCGGTGCGCATTTGTTCGGGGTTATAGATATTGCGCAGATCGACAAGGACGGGGGATTTAAGCGCCGCTTTAGCTTTGTCGAAGTCGAGGGCGCGAAATTCGTTCCATTCCGTCAGGATCGCTACAGCGTCCGCGCCTTGCATCGCATCATAGGCATCGTGGCACCAGGCGACGTTTTGCAGAAGCTTGGCGGCTTCTTTCACGCCTTCGGGGTCATAGGCGCGGATCGTCGCACCAGCCGCTTGCAAAGCGGGAATCAGGTCGAGGCTGACGCTGTCGCGCATATCGTCCGTATTGGGTTTGAAGGTTAACCCCAAAATGGCAATCGTTTTGCCCCCGACATTGCCGCCGCAAGCGGCAACAATGCGGTCGGCCATATCCTTTTTGCGGCGGTTGTTGACCTCGATGGTCGTTTCGACCAAACGCATCGGCACGCCTTTGTCTTGCGCCGTACGCGCGAGCGCCAGCGTATCTTTGGGGAAGCATGAGCCGCCATAGCCGGGCCCCGCATGCAGAAACTTGCGCCCGATCCGTCCGTCCAGTCCCATGCCTTTGGCGACGGTTTGCACATCTGCACCGACCTTTTCGCACAGATCGGCGATTTCGTTGATGAAGGTGATCTTTGTCGCCAGAAAAGCGTTGGCGGCGTATTTGGTCAGCTCCGCCGTTTCCAGGCACGCGATGACCATGGGCGTTTCGAGCAGGTAGAGAGGGCGGTATAGCGCTTTCATCACCTCGGCGGCGCGGTCGTTTTCGCAGCCGATAACGACTCGGTCGGGACGCATGAAATCGTTGATCGCCGAGCCTTCCCGCAAAAATTCGGGGTTCGAGCAAACGTCGAACTCCGCCAAAGGATTGGTTTCGCGCACCAAGCGCGCGATTTCGCGTCCCGTACCGACGGGCACAGTCGATTTCGTGACGATCACGGTATAGCGCGAAAGATTCTGCGCAATTTCCTTGGCTGCGCCATAGACATAAGACAAATCCGCATGCCCGTCGCCACGGCGCGTCGGCGTGCCGACGGCCATAAAGATGGCGTCTGCCGACGTGATCGCCGGAACCATAGAGGTCGAAAAGGACAGGTTGCCGCTTTTAACGTTGCGCGCCACCAGCTCGTCAAGCCCGGGTTCGAAAATCGGGATTTCCCCGCGCAGCAAAGCGGCGATTTTTTCTTCGTTTTGATCGACGCAGGTAACCTGCACGCCAAATTCTGCAAAGCAGGCAGAGGAAACGAGGCCGACATAGCCCGCGCCAAGAACGACGATTTTCATGGATTACGCTCCGATAATGTCCTTAAGGGCGTCTCGAACGTCAGTGCCTATTTCAGGATGCGCGAGCGCAAAGGCGACGTTGGCGGCGATGAATCCTACTTTGTCGCCGCAGTCGAATCGTTTGCCTTGGTAGCGAAGGCCGTGGAAGGGCTGTTTGCCGATTAGACGGGCCATGCTGTCGGTCAACTGAATCTCGCCGCCTGCGCCGATTTGTTTGGCCTCCAACTCGTAGAAAATCTCTGGCTGCAGGATATAGCGGCCGATGACGGAAAGCGTCGAGGGGGCTTTTTCCGGCGCGGGCTTTTCAACCAAGCCTCTGACTTTCGCAAGACGTCCATCGTCGGATTCGACGTCCAGGATGCCGTAGCGGTTGGTCTGATCCTTGGGCACGTCGACTACGGCAACCATGTTGCCGCCGACGTCGTCGTAAGCTTCGATCATCTGCTTCAGGCATGGCTTTTCCGCCAGAACGACGTCGTCCGCCAGCAAAATGGCAAAGGGTTCATTCCCCACCAAATGCCGCGCACACCATACGGCGTGACCGAGGCCAAGCGGTTCGCGCTGGCGCGTGAAGAGCAATTGTCCGGAATCGATATCCGTCGTCGCCAGCATTTCCAGCGCTTGTTTCTTGTTCCGCGCTTCCAGCGTTCTTTTCAAATCGTTGTTATTGTCAAAATGGTCTTCCAAAGCGCCTTTGCCACGGCTAGTGACAAAGATGAACTGTTCAATGCCTGCGGCGCGGGCTTCGTCGACAGCATGTTGGATCAAAGGACGATCGACCAGCGTCAGCATTTCCTTTGGCATCGCCTTGGTCGCGGGCAAAAAGCGCGTGCCAAGACCGGCGACGGGGAATACAGCTTTACGGATGCGTTGCTTCATTTTCTTAATTTTCCAGTTTAGGCGTTGGTGGGGTGCAGCGGCAGGACGTTCTTAACCGCCTCACAGATTTCTTCAAGGGAAAACGGCTTGGCAATGATCTTGTGCACCAAAGCGTCAAGATTATGCGCCCTCATGCGTTCCTGAGCATAGCCGGAGATCATCACCACACGCAAATCGGGAAACAGGCGTGTCGCCTTCATTGCTAAGGCGATGCCGTCGACGTTGGGCATGACGATGTCGCTGACCAGAACGTCGAACTTTTCCCGCGCCAGAATGTCGAGCGCTTGCTGCCCGTCGACCGCCGCCGTGACTTTATGCCCCGCCGAAGACAGGGCGCGGGTAATAAATTCCCGCACCGCAGGGTTGTCCTCGGCGACGAGAACACTTGCTGCCTTTGCTTCTAAGGATGGACTATTTTCCGACATCCGTTTTTTCGTCCCGCGAATAGAATTCAAGATAAACGTCTTCGATCGTGTGTTCCATCGGCGAGGCCACCTCCGTGTGGAAGGGAACGTCGCCTTCGGCATCGATTGTAGCGGCAGGTGCCTGAACCCACCAGCTCTGGATAATACGCCTATCAGGGCCGCGTGCGCGAGCTTTAATATCAGGGATTAACTGTACTTCGGGGGTAGAATTATGAATAATCCCGTCGACATAGAGCTTCATCGTGCCGCTGTCGTATTTCAGCTCCGATTTAACCTGCGTAAACATCAGCCCTTCCCAGGCTGGGGCGACATGAAGCCCGACAAAATCGTACAAACCACGCAATCCAGGAAACACCTTGACGATGGGTTGGCGCGCCGAAATAGGCCAAGCGACCAAAGCGCAGGCCAAAACCATATACCCCGCAAGGCGCAGCAGGGTCTTCTGTAAATGCCAGTTCTTAACGACTGCCGGTAAATTAGGGACAACTTCGGGTTCTGAGACAGATTCTGTGGGCTTTGTCTCCTTCCTGAACATCTGCGAATCCCAAGAAGGGGATGTCGGCGGCGGTGGGGCAGGGGGGGGCGGTATAATATCAGGCCACGGCGTGACCACATCAATGGTCGTCGGCAATTTCGCGTGCCATTCATGCTTGCATTGGGCGCAACGCACTTGTCGCCCGCCTTGGGCAAAAAGGCCTATTTGCACCAGATAGCGCGTGCAGCATGAAGGGCATTCAAGGATCATGGAAAGATATATAGAAAGGCTTGAGAGTGAGGGCAATGGAATCATTACCCTTTTTAGGGCGTTTTGCTTAAAGGGGGGGCGCGTAAAAGGTCTTTAGGGGGATGGGTGGCTTGTTCCGCGACCCTTTTGCGTGGGAAAGTTGCGCAAGGCTCTTTGTATTGTTTGCTGCGCTAGCGTTGAAACCTCCGCGTCGGCGAGGGCGTAGGGGTAACCGGCTGGAGTTAAAAGGAGTTTTTGATAGAAGTCGGCGGGGATGCCCTTTGATCCTGTGCTGCGAAAAGGTTTTTCGCTTATGGTTCTAGAGAGAAACTCTTGAAGTGCCATCGTTGCATAGAGTGTCGCAACGGGCGTTGTAAGAAAGGCGCGGAAGGCTTTTTCGGTGGCGTTATTCAGGATGGCGTTGGTATGCAAATTATCGGGCACTCCCTTGAATTCTTCGCTGAAGATTGCGGCGATAGGTCCTGTGGTCGGGTCGATGCTTGCAAAATGCCAAACGCTTGCGCGTAAAGACGCGTCGGGAATTGTCCAAAGGGTGCGGAGAGCCCAAGCCGAGGCATCGGCGGCTTTAGCCAACAACATTTCGGCATAAGCTTCGGGCGTTTGCGCAAGCGTAGGGTCTAGGTGGCTTTGTTGTGCTGCGCGTAATTGATTGGCAAGAAAAGTTGCATTGAAAGCGTCGCTGTTGCTTGCCGGTATGGCAATCACATTGGCTTTTTCCCAATAAGAAGCGGTTTCAGCGTTAATCGCGGAGGGAATATCGTTCCCAGTTTTTGGGTATCCCCCTTGATAGGGTATCACGCGCAAACATCCATAAGACAGGCATGGATTTTGGATTGTTGCGGAAAGCAAATTCGGGACTGGTGGACAAAACGCCTGCCGTGCCCGCCATGCGCTGTTGCCAGAGGGTTGCGGGTTTTTGATCCGGCCACAAAATAGTGTGGCGAAGAGAGGTCTTTCGCTTAATGAGATAACGAAATTCATCGGGAGTCGAGCTGACACAGCAATAAGCAAAGATTTCGGCGGATGCCAAAGCTTCGGGTTGTTGGGGGGCGTTCTCTTTGTCCTCGACAAGTTGCGGCACCCATGCCGCAGGACTGAGGTCGGTTTGGGATCGTTTGAAAATGTTTCGCAAAAAGGTAGACATGAATAATTCCTGCACCTTATCGGGGCTTTTGATTACAAGCTATTGGTTGCTGTTTTTTGACCATTCTGCGCTTGTGTTGCTGTCACTTTCATTTTTTTGATACATGATATCGTGAGCCGCCGACATGCGGACGCGCTCCTGCATTGAGGCGGGTGTGTCATAGTAAAAGTGACTATATTGAACGTTTCCCATGAGAAGGGCGGCGAGTCTAAATAGGGTAATAGCAGAAGTTGCTATCCCGCAAACAGCGGGTGCTTCGTTCCTATAAACAAGAATATGATCAGTATCCATCATCCATTTTTTATTTAAATTTTCAGTTATCTCAGAATCATCCATTCGCTTAGTAAGAAATGCCGAGGCTACCGCCAAAAGCGGGGCGCATATCGGCGATGCGATGGTTAAGGCAATTGCCGACCACACAACCCTTCTGAGGGGTATATGCATACGGACACGTATCGGGGAACGGTAGGCCGCGTTTCGTGCAGCATCTGAAAAGCGGTTCACAAATAAAGCGATAGCACCATTTTGTATGTTCGCCATAAATTATCTCCTTAACCAATACGGTTTCTTCAAATTTATGCGAAGATTATATCACTCAATAGATAATTAAAAAAATACTTTCATTCTGCCAAGGGGGGTAATCTTGCTAAGTTTGTCGGACTAGACTTCCTTTCAAAACGTGACACTATGCGGCTTCTCTTTCCCGCGGGGGCGGAAGCTCTTTTCTTGGTTGTGGCGGGGGGGGGGGCTTTTCTTTCCCTTTATCCATCGTTTCTTGGTTAATTATGCTCCTTTCCTTCGACAATGTTTGTCTGACTTATCCGCCGAATCATAAGATTTTGGATAATGTCAGTTTTACGCTCGCCGAGGGTGGTTTTTGTTTTTTGACGGGCACCAGCGGCGCGGGGAAATCCTCTTTGCTGCGGTTGATTTATCAGTCGGAGAGGCCGACGAGCGGTCAGATCAATCTTTTTGGTGAGCCTCTGGCGAACAGGGGGCATACCAAGCAAGCGGAACTGCGCCGCAAGATCGGCATCGTGTTTCAGGATTTTCGCCTGATCCCGCATCTGACGGCGTGGGAAAATGCTGCGTTGCCTTTGCGCTTGACCAATGCGGACGAGGCCTATGTCAAACGCCACACCCAAGAATTGCTGGAATGGGTTGGGGTAGGGGATCGTATGGACGCTCACCCTGCGGAGCTTTCCGGCGGCGAGCAACAGCGGGTCGCCATCGCTCGTGCGGTTGTGACGCGTCCCCGGCTTTTGCTGGCGGACGAGCCGACAGGCAATGTGGATGACGATACGGCCTTGAAACTCTTTCACCTTTTTGACGAATTGAACAAAATTGGGACTGCCGTTATTCTGGCGACCCATCAAAGTCAATTGGTCGACAAATTCCAAAAACCTGCTTGGCGTTTGCAGGGCGGGCGTCTTACCTCTTCTCTTTCTTCTTCTCAGTCTTTCAGGGCTTAATTCCATGTCTTTGCCCCGCCACCTTTTCACGCCTGCTTTTCGGCACCAGCATTTGGGGCGGTCTTTTGCCGCGATTGTCGGGATTATGGTTTTTATCGCCAGCTTTGCCACGGCGGCGGAAACCGTTTTGCTGACAGCGGGTTATCTGTGGGGGCGGACGATGGAAACCCGCATCACCGTCGAAATTCCCGCCGTCGGCGATGAAACCGCCATGCCTCAGGCCGAGCGCGTCAGACAAGTGACCTCGGTTTTACGCGCCATGCCGGATGTCGGTCTTGTCATGCCCTTATCCGATGACGAAGTCGAAAGACTGCTGCGCCCTTGGTTCGAGAAGCCGGAACTTCTTAAGGCGCTGCCCCTGCCAACGTTAATTGATGTCGAGCGCAAATCGGGCTCGGCGTTAAGCGCGGGGCAGATTCAGGATGCTTTGAAAAACGTGGTTGCCGATGCGCGGGTCGACGATCATGGCGCGTGGACGCAGGATATATGGCGTCTTGTTCGCGGGCTGACGATTCTTGGTGCTGTGACGATCGCCCTGACCGCCATCACCCTTATCCTTACGGTGAGTTTAATTTGCCGCGCGGTTATGGCGGCGGAACATGAAACGATTTCCTTGCTTCATCTTCTGGGGGCCGAGAACAAAGATATCGCCCGCCATTTTCAAAAGCAGGCCGAACGCATAGCCCTGCGCGCTGCCGCGATAGGGTTTTTGTTTTCTCTAGCCGTGACGGCGGCCTTGCTGTTTACAACGCGACATATCGCCGACCTTTCCTCTCTGCGTGTTGGGCATTGGGCGGGGCTGGGGATTGTCGCCTTTTTGGTGCCCGTCTGCGCGATCTTTATTGCGGCAATCTCGGCGCGCGTTTCCGTGATGCGTTTGATCAAGTCATTCCCATGAAAAAGATTCCGTCCCTTATTCTGTTGACGGGGTTGGCTCTGGCGGGGCTTTGGCTCTATGGCTTTTTTGGCTTCGTCGATCAGATAGGGGCTTTGCGCGAACAGGGCGTTCAGCCCGGACTGGAATCCGCCGATGCCATCGTTGTTCTGACAGGCGGCAGCGAGCGCGTGACCACGGGGATAGAGCTTTTGGAATCCGGTAACGGTAAAAAGCTTTTTATCTCCGGCGTGCATAAGAAATTGTCTTTGGACGGGATTGTAGGCGTTCAACCTGTTCCGCCGGAGTTGCGTGCCTGTTGCATCGTTTTGGGTTATCAGGCGGGCAGCACAGTCGGCAATGCCGAAGAAACGCGCGCGTGGATGAAGGCGGAAGGATTTGCCTCCCTGCGCCTTGTCACGGCCAATTATCACATGCCGCGCAGTTTGCTTTTGTTCCGCGCCGCCATGCCGGACGTCACGATCATTCCCCATCCCATCACGCCGGACAGCGTCAAGCTTTACGAATGGTGGCAGCATCCGGGCACGGTCGAACTTCTGGCGACGGAATACAGCAAATTTCTTGTCGCCAACCTGAAAGTGTGGGCGCACGAAGACTGAGCGGGGGAATCAGTTGTGAACGAAGGGCTTGTCGGTGAACAGCCAACTCAGGAGTTCTTTGGCAAAGGTCGGATCTTTGCGCCGAATCCATTCCACGAGCATCGCGGCATGCTCCTTTTCCTCATCGCGGTTATGTGCCAGAAGAGCTTTCAGGTCCTGATCCGAGGCTCCCTCGACTCTCTGGTTGTACGAGTCGACAGCATCCAACTCTTCTTTCAGCGATTCAATGGCGCGGTGCATATCGAAAACGTCATCGGATAAGGTGGCTGCTTGCTCTTTGGTGGGCATGATGTCCTCCTCTTGGCGAAGGAGCGTATTTTAAGCCGCGCGGTTCTGTCGTGCAAGGCTACTGGCCCGACCGACCATAATTATCGGCGAACCGAACGATGTCGTCTTCGCCCAAATAGTCGCCCGATTGAACTTCGATGAGATGCAGGTCGATAATTCCCGGGTTGGTCAGGCGATGCTTGGTACCCTTGGGTATGTAGATGGATTCGTTAGGGAAAACCATTTTCTCGACATCGCCACATTCGACCTGCGCCGTTCCTTCGACAATGATCCAATGCTCCGCGCGGTGGTGGTGCATTTGTAAAGACAGCGAACGTCCGGGCAAAACTGTAATATGTTTGACCTGAAAGCGCGCACCTCGGGCCAGACTTTCATAAGAGCCCCATGGTCGGCGCGCGCGGGTGTGCTCCTGCGCCAGAGAAGGGATGGATTCTTCAATCGCCGTGACGATGTTTTTGACGCCCTGCGTTCTTGCGCGCGGCGT
This sequence comes from uncultured Pseudomonadota bacterium, assembly GCA_903920205.1. Taxonomy (GTDB): domain Bacteria; phylum Pseudomonadota; class Alphaproteobacteria; order UBA9219; family UBA9219; genus CAIXLI01. The sequence continues at coordinate 651 of CAIXLI010000137.1, read as the reverse complement.
AATTAAGACGGCGTCTTTGGTCGCTATGACCGCGACATCCTTCATGCCCAAGATGGCGACGGCGGGGCCGTTGGAACGAATATAGGACTGCGTCGTATCGACGGTCACGACATCGCCCATCGTAGCGTTGCCGTCCGCGTCTTTGTCGGCGCTTTGCCACATGGCTTGCCAAGAACCGACATCGTTCCACCCCATTGAGCATGGGACGACGGCCCCGCGTGTTGTGCGCTCCATAATCACGCGGTCGAAAGGCTCGGAGGGAATCGTTTGGTAGACATCAGCGTCCAGCGTGATGCTGCGCCCGTCGCGCTTGGCTTTGCTTAAGGCTTGCCGGAGGGCGCTCAGCAATTCAGGGGCGAGTTTTTCGGCTTCCTCAATAAGGGTGCGCGGGGAATAAAGGAACTGGGCTATCTAGTTGACTCCATCACCCGCTATATCTTGTGTGTTATTGTTTTAGCGGGAACGGGGTCGAGATTCACCGCCTGCTCGACCAGCCGGTAAAACAGCTTGCCTCTGGAACGCGAGGTGCGGCGATTAAACCTGAAGGTAAATTCATCGAGGTAGTATCGGAGGTATTCTGGACTGATTGCTCCTGGGTGAGTGCCGAGCCACCATCTTTTTAAAAGAGACGCCACGCGATGGGTCAGGGGT
>CAIXLI010000136.1 GCA_903920205.1 uncultured Pseudomonadota bacterium | reverse complement strand
GATCTTCGGTTGATGGGTATTTGCCTTCGTCATCAAGCAATCCTCCTTGCAAATCAACGGGATTACTCAACGAATCATTCTTTCCTTACTCCCTCGTTAACTCAGTCGATTGCCCTACGACGCGTTAGACAAAATTTATTTTTCTCAATACGGTAGTATGCGAAGCGGCGCAACAAGCCCCTAACATCAGGGTTGCGCCTCAGAATGATGTCCCCTTAAAAACCAACTTAGTCCGCCGTATAATTTTCAAGTTCAAGGAGTTGTTGCAAGGCGGGAGATATCTCGACGTTGAAAGGCAGGTTTGTAACCGCGCCAAACAAGCCATGACACCCAGCGCGATCGTGTAAAAGACAATCCCCTTGGGAAATTCTATGCTTTTACTCCTTAGGAATTTCTTAAAACACCAGCACCTTTTAACGCGAAGTGGTGAGTGTTTTTTCGTTATTGAACGAAAGTATCTCGCTTTTTTATAACAGGAAGATTGCTTCCCTTCGTTCCGTAATACGTTAATATGCGGAGATGCGTCGACGGGCCCCGTCGAGATCAGGAACGCCTAAAACGCGTAAGACACTTGAATAAAATACCGCGGATTCTTCCCGTTTCCATAAATAGGGTTTGATATCCTCCGCGACAGAGGAAAGGCTAGACCAAAATTCGTCGACAGACCGATGTCGGACAAAATTCTGAACCCTGCTCCAGCGGAACTTCCCATGGCATAGGTCATGGTTGAGTCCTGCCCTTCGTTCCATACTGCGCCTATGTCATAAAACTCATAGGGAACAGGCTGAAAGCCGTGCCACGAATGAAACCCAGCATAACGCAGCTCTGCCGACGCAGCGACGCCTTGATCGCCGGTAATTTCTGAATCGTCATAGGCTCGCCCGAAAGCTTGCCCCCCATAGCCGAACTGCTCCGACGCATAAAGCGTACCGGACGCCGCTTGCGCCGAAACCGCCGTAAATATAGTCCAATCTTGAGTAATTCCCTGCAAACGAGACGCGTTTAAATCGACTTTGGTGAAATTTGGCTTGGCATTGGCGCGGGACAAGTTCTTTTGACCGGGTTGGCTGGCTCCCAGAAAATCCACCCCCCGCGATACCGTTCCATCCAGCATGTTCTGGCCGTTCCACGCGTCCGCTCTTTGGTAATTCAGGTTGAGCCTCAGAGCGCGAATATCGTCCTTCGTCAGAGTCGCCCCCAGCATGTCTGTGGCGATATTGTGCGCCTCGAAAGCGATCCGTCCGCTCAAATTTTCCTCGCGCTGACGGATAATACTGTAATCAAACGCAACGCCAAGCGTAGTTGATCGGCTCTTGATGTCCTCAACTTTCAACGTATAACCCGGCATCGCAGTTGTATAGGCACCATAAAGTTCCACCGTGCCTCCTGCAAACACGGGAAGTTCATGCTTAAGGCTCCCGTATTTCAGCTCATGCCACGGCAGAGATGAAAGCAAAGCTAGTGTCGTCCTTTGCATCGGAAAGAAGTTGGCTTGCGCCTGCATCTGCGCTTCATAGGGGCCGAGGAAACGCGAGCCGTTATTATCAAAACCAAGGGTGCCGGACACGAGAGGCGTTTTCTTGCGTTCGAGAATTAACCGGACGGCGCCTCCGTCTTCCTCCGTTCTTTCGATCGGCTCCATCACCGCGCGGAGATTGACGCCGGGCAAATCATTTAGGTGCAAAAGAGCGCTTTCAATTTGCTCGGCTTTGACAGGATGGCAGGAGAGAATCTTGTCGATCCATTCTTTGACAATTACTTTCTCCGCCAGAGGGTCGTCGAGCTTGACTTCCCCGACATATCCCTCCACCACACGCAGAACAACGACACCGTCTTTGATCTCTTGCTGAGGCACAGTAACGCGCGCGAGAAAGTATCCCGCATCGTGGTAATGCTCTGTTAGCTGTCCCGCAATTTTCCATACGGTATCAAGCGTAACTTCGCGGTCAAGATAGGGCGCGTAAATATCCTTGACGTCGTCGATCGCAAATACGCTCATACCGACGATGCGCAAATTGCGCAAGGTCAGCCTTACCTGCCTACTATTTTCAGGAACACTGGGAAGAGGAACGACCGCCTTTTGTTGAACAGGCGGCAACAGATTCGGCTCCGGTACCCGCACCCCTTCGCGCTGATCAATGCGTCCGGCATCGGCGGGGCCTGGCAACGGAGCTGCCTGCAATCCTGTTGCAACAGACAAAATCGCCGTCGCGCATGCTGTTGCGCACAAGAATCTTCGAGCATAATACGACTGCACACTCATGGGCACACCGCATGAATGTTGAAAAAGAGCTGTGTTCTAGCGATTAAGAAAGACATCGTAGCAGGGTGAGAAAAGACAAGAAAAAATACGAGTCAACGATTGGCTTTGCAGAAGTGGTGCCTGGGGACGGAATTGAACCGCCGACACGGGGATTTTCAATCCCCTGCTCTACCAACTGAGCTACCCAGGCTTTCTGGAAATTCATCGTGACCGAGGTGACGCTTATAGGCAAGGAAATTTGGCTTGTCTACCCTTTGTGTGAATCCGGCTATTCTCTTTCTTCGTCAGCGCCGAAAAGGGGTAATCCCTCCGATTCTTCAGGATCATCGTGGGCTTCTAGTCGATAGCCCTCCCCCAGCCATTTTCCCAAATCGAGCGTCGCACAGCGCGAGGAGCAAAAGGGCTTGAGCTTTTCAAGGGCTGGCTTGCCGCAAATGGGGCATTGGTTTTTGGGAGGAGCCATCAGCGCCCCCACCCTGCGCCACGCAGCATTTGAGCGACATCGAACAAAGGCAGTCCGACAATACCGGAATAAGAGCCTGAAATTGAACGGATCAACGCCCCTGCGCGGCCCTGAATCGCATAACCGCCCGCTTTGCCGATGCCTTCGCCGCTTTGGATATAAGCTTCTATATCGTCGGAGGATAGCCGGCGGAAGACAACCGTGCTATCGCTGACGCGATGCAGTGTTTTGCCCTGCGGCGTTTGCAACGCGATGCCTGTGTAAACATGGTGCCGCCGCCCCGACATCAAAAGTAAACAGTCTCGCACATCGCCTGATGTTTCGGCTTTCGGCAAAATGCGCCGCCCTACGCCTACCACCGTATCGGCGGCGAGAATAAACGCCCCCGCTTCACGTAATGCAACGGCGTGCAGTTTTTCAAGCGAAAGACGCGCGGCAAGCTCGCGTGGTTTTTCTTGAAAGCGAGGTGACTCATCCAGATCAGCGGGGACGACCTTATCCGGAGTAACGCCAATATCCGCCAACAGTGTCAAACGGCGCGGCGAGGATGAGGCGAGAATAAAACGTGCGTTGGTCATAAATTTTCGGAAGGCTCCAATCCCCTTGCGCAGGATTGCGGCACATTTTTATTTATGCCGGAACGTAATGCGTCCCTTGCTGAGATCATAAGGCGTCATTTCGACATTAACCTTGTCGCCCGTCAGAACACGAATGCGGTTCTTACGCATTTTGCCGGAGGTATGCGCCAACACATCATGTCCGTTATCCAGCTTGACGCGAAACATCGCGTTGGGAAGAATTTCGGAAACAATGCCTTCGAATTCAAGGAGGTCTTCTTTTGCCATTATCGGGCTTCTATCTTCTGGTTTCAGCACACCCCCGCACCTGACGGGGATTTGAGAAAGAGGTAACAGGAATTACAGGGAAGGTAAAGCCCCGTGAATCAAGGGGTTTTATAGCACGGAAGGAGTGCCTCACCTTGGCGCAAGGGATCTCGTCGCATGAAATCTAGGGGGTGTTAATCGGAATAAGTCCCGACATCGCTAGAATAAACCCGAGACATTCAAGTTTCTTCAGATTCTTGCCCAAGTTTTCAACGGTATTTTGATTAACGAACGCCCAATCCTTCTGATCCATAGGCAAATCAAGGTTTATCTGGCCAACCGTTTCAAGCCCGTAACGCTGATAGTAGGCATGCATGGCATAATCCGAAACGCCCTGCCAAAACATCCTTTTACGTAACCATTCTGGCTTTAAACGCTCTGCGTGAATGACATGATTAATGCTAGCGGCTGGCTCGAAGAACAAGCGCCAGCCCTGATGCCGGAGCACCGCATTTACCGCGCCTTCTCCCGACAAAAGAAGATTGTTGACGCGCCCCAATTCAACGGGGAATTTACCGACGCTTAACAACGCTGAGCGCCGATAACATGTATTGCCTTCAAACAAACCTTCATGCGGCTCGATAAAACGGGGAACCGCCCCCATATTCGATGCAGCTGACAAAGCGCCCTTCATCCATGCGTCCAACCATTCGGGAGGCGGAGCCTGCCACACAGGGGTAATTTCACCACCGATAGCCGCAACATCATCCAGCAAGGACTCAAAGCGAGTCAAAAAGCATTCCAGCCAGGCGGGATTAGCGGTGGCATCATCGTCGATATTGGCAATCAACGGGGCACTTGTTTCCGCAATGCCACGATTGCGGGCACGCGATAATCCGGCAACGGGCTCGGAAACCATGAACAAACGATGTCGCGGATAACGCGCAGCAACAGCAACAACGACATCCGAAGTCTCATCGGTGCAGGCATTATTAACAACGCATATCTCATAACGCGTCGAACAGAGCGTTTGCTCGCACAAGCTGACGAGGCATGCCTCAAGATAACTCGCTCGATTGTGTGTTGCCAGATTGACACTAATTTCAAACATAGAGATCACGAAGAATCGGAGATCAACTGCCCCAATTTATCGTACAATTATTGCTACAGACAAGCCCACATAACACGGCAGACTTTAACGCATTGATTTTAAAATACGAATCCCAGAGAATCAGGGGGTTGCTGCCACCCAATTGTTACTATGGGACATTCGATGTCCTGCAATCTCTCCCATGAACCAATTGTCACGCCCCACGATAAGATTCAAGAAGCGTTTCTTGCTGTATCAGAAGAAGAGCGCTCAGACAAAAGGTCTTCGTGGTGGGGGTGACATAAAGCGGGCCAACTTGCGCCGAAATCTTCAACCACCGCGCCCCACGATTCCAACGCAAGACGTATACGAGCATCACCCGCGAAAATGAGGCTTAAAGACTTCTGTGTTGAATCCGGCATAATCGCTAGAAGATCGAGCATCCGTTCATGATGATGCAAATCGATGCCGTGGGTTTGCACCGACACGACACCGTTAATCGTCAAAGCACAACAGATGCGTTCTGTCGCCTCATCCCCCGGGCCTTCACGGCGAAGACGTTGTGCAACGACGATGAAAGACTTTGTTTCCTGTTGAAAGGCCATATCGCAAACCGGCACGATAGAATCCTGAAGCACTGCCGAGATCACTTCGATATCCTCGGCGTCCTTAGCGCGGAGTTTAAGCATCTCTGCGCTCATACCGCGACCTTCACTCGTTCTATATCAGCGCCGCAGGCGGCGAGCTTTTCTTCCAGCCTCTCATAACCGCGATCAAGGTGATAGATGCGATTCAAGACCGTTTCCCCCCGCGCCGCCAATCCCGCCAAGGCCAACGACACCGAAGCCCGCAAATCGGTTGCCATGACGGGCGCGCCTGTCAAAAACGGCACACCACGCACCAAAGCCGAGGAATTATGCACGGTGATATTCGCGCCCATGCGTTTTAGTTCAGGCACATGCATGAATCGGTTTTCGAAAATCGTTTCTGTGATCATCGACGCGCCAGTGGCAACGCACATCAGCGCCATCATCTGCGCCTGCAAATCGGTCGGGAAGCCCGGATAGGGTTCCGTCATCACATCAGTGCCGTTCAATCCATCGACGCGGCGCACGCGCAAACCTTCCGCCGTTTCAGTAATGTCGATACCCGCTTCGGCGAGAATGATCGCCACACTGTTCAAATGCTCTTGCTTCGCGCCGATCAATTCAAGTTCGCCATCGGTGATCGCGGCCGCCATGGCAAAGGTTCCCGCCTCGATGCGGTCGGGAACAACGTTGTGCGTCGCGGCATGCAGTTTGTCCTTGCCGGTAATGCGCAAACGATCAGAGCCGATGCCATCAATCTGCGCCCCCATCGCCACAAGGCAATGAGCAAGATCGACCACTTCGGGTTCCCGCGCCGCGTTGACGATTGTCGTTTCGCCTTTGGCTAAGGTCGCCGCCATCATCAGGTTTTCGGTACCCGTTACCGTCACCATGGGGAAAATAATCTCCGCCCCATGCAATCCTTCGGGAGCGCGGGCATTGATATAGCCGTTATCAAGGTCAATCACGGCGCCTAGCTTACGCAACGCGCCAATATGCAAATCGACAGGACGCGAACCGATAGCGCAGCCACCCGGAAGCGAAACCTTGGCCTCCCCCGCGCGAGCAAGCAACGGCCCCAGCACCAAAATACTCGCCCTCATTTTCCGCACAAGGTCATAAGACGCGAGGGTCGAGGACAAAGTC
>CAIXLI010000135.1 GCA_903920205.1 uncultured Pseudomonadota bacterium | reverse complement strand
CTGCCGCCTTCGCCCGCATCGAACACATTGCGCAGTGGGTCAATGGCGATCACGTCCAGAAGCTTTGGGTCGAAATGGCGCAGGATCGTCTCGCGCACCATTTCGACGCCTTTGTCGTCGAGGATCAGGCGCACCTGCGGCGTGACGACAAGATTTTTGCGAACAAGCGGAAGAATTTCAGGATCGATGTCCATATGCTTGAGGCGTTCACGCAGATAGTGGTAACCGATTTCTGCCTGCAGATAAAAAACCTTGAGAGGCCGCGGCGGCCTCATGCCGAGAAACGGGATTCCTGCCGCCATATGCACAAGCAGAGTAAGAGCAAAGTCCGTTTTGCCGACTTTCGGGGCGCCGCCGAGAACAAAAAGGCCGCCGGGTGTCAGGATGCGTGGCGCGATCAGATCATCCGGCATAGGGCTGTCGTCATCCAACATGACACCGACCGGATAAGCGGGGATCGCGGCTGCGGCGGGTGGCGCGACAGGCTCCGGCATCGCGGCCTCAACATAGGTGCGAACATCCATGCCTTCATCGGCGGCATCAGCAGCGTCCCAGCCGCCGGACTTGCCTTGGGGAATAGGCAGAATACCGACACTCATGGCACCGGCAGCTAGTGCAGCCTGCGCCGCATTTTGCGCGTAGGACAGCCCCGGCAAATCATTGTCCGGCCAAATCAAGACTCGCTTTCCCGCCAATGGAGACCAGTTCGTCTTATCGGTTGGCGCGTTGGATCCACACACGGCGCTCGTAGCCGTAACGCCAGCAGTGATAAGCGCGTTCGCTGCTTTTTCACCTTCGGCAAGAACGACGACATCGGCTTTTGCGATGCCCGTCTGGTTATAAAGGGGACGGCTTGATATTGGGGCTTCGGGCTTGCGCGTGACGGCATTCCAAATCCGGAAGGTCTTTTTACGCTTGCCGTTGTCGTCATACTCGTGGCGATAGACGACAAGGAGGATCGTGTCTTGCGCATCCGTGTAATTGTACTGGGCGACAGGTGGGCCGATGTCAGGCGCTTTGGTACTTTTCTGTGATTTTATCGCGGGTGCAGGAAGGCGCTCCGTCATGTTCAGATATTCGGCGATGTTTCGGATCGCGGTTGTGTAATCTTCGCGGCGAATGACTTTCCAGACGTCGATCAGGTCGCCAAATTTCTGGCCTGTGGCAAAATCCTCGCCGACGCCCATCTTGTTTTTGCGCACGCTGAGTTTAAGGCTCTCGCCCGGAGCGCCGTAAACGTCGCCGCACTGAAACTCTTCGCCGACATAAACGCCGTTCGGCAAAAGGTAGTCGAGGATTTGCCGATAGCAGTCGGCCATGCGTTCTTTTAGTCGGACGACATCGATCTTGCCGCGCGTATCATGGCCTTGTCGGCGCGCTTCGTTGAAGTCCAACTTCTCATGCGCCATTCCAACACCTCTTGGCGTAAGGGCAGAACTGGCACAGGTAATAGTCCGGCTTGGATGCCATGCGCGGCATTTGCTGTCCGGCATCGGTAGCTTGAAGGATGTTGACGGCCTTGTCGCTCGTGCTTTGCGCCAGCGATGCGTCGAACGGCACAAGCTCGTGGTACAGTTCCTGCGTGTCTTTGTTCAATGCCGTGAAAAGCGCAGGATGCTGCGCCAATTCTGGCATATAGCCTTGGTAAAGTGCGACCTGCGCGGCATAGAGCGGTTTAGAGATCGCAAGGCCGCGCTTCGCCAAATCTTGCCAGCTTTTGTCCTTAAGCGCCTTGTGTTCCCAAAGAGCGGGATAGAAAAACCATGACGGGCCGCCGATGATCACGCCGTCGATATGGCCTTTGATACGCCCCTTGGCGACCGAAAAACCGAATTGCCCGCCGTCCGCTTTTTCCGTCCGCAGATCGAAACCGGCCGCGCGGAGCCATTTGATCGACAAAGCTTCAAATTGATGTCCAGCCGCGAAGATACGCAGCGTCTGGCCGTTGAAATCCTTATCGGGATCCTTGGGCGCACCGACATATTCGTACTGGATACGGCGGGAACATG
>CAIXLI010000134.1 GCA_903920205.1 uncultured Pseudomonadota bacterium | reverse complement strand
TTCTTTCAGCCAAGCGGTGATGTCGCTTATGGACTGCGAGGCCCGTTGATGCTCAAAGCCGTAGAAAATGATGCCTTTCCATGCGGCGAAGGTTTCCAGCTCTTTGCCCTCAGGCAAACGAAAAGCGAGAATCAGCGGTTTGAGCGCGTCAAGATCGCGGCCTTCCCAGATTTTTTCGATCAGCTTGCGCGCCACTTCGTCGGACGACAGAGCATCGGGAAAGGCCGCCTTAGCTAAAGGTTCGAAGCCCAGCAAAATATAAAGTTCGATTTGATCCCATAGCGTTTTTTCCACTTCGAAATAAGCGGGATTCATATCGATCTTTTCGTTGATGAAAACATCCTTAAGCAAGAAGGGATCAAGCGACGGCAGTTTATCGAGAATTTTGAGAACGCGCATATCCTCGGCGAGAAGTTCTTTAGGCAAGGCCCCTTCCCCAAAATTACCGACCAGCGCCTGTTCGACGCCGGAATCATGGACAAACACCGTGCGCCCGCCTTCGTAAATGTCGTTTTCGTTGAAAGGAAGATAAAGCTTGGTGCCTATCGCGGCGACACGCGATTGAGAATCGGAATCTTTAATCAGAACCAAGTTGTTCAGCGGCTTGCAACGGAAGAAGAGTTTGGCCTCAGGGTCGGTCGCCAAGATTCGCCGCGTAATGACATTGCAATTCAGGACGCGCGGCGACCCGACATCAAGCATGGGTTTGAGATATTCATTAGCCATAATAACCGACAGGGACACATGGGACGAAACGCTGGGAGGGAAGTCTAGCCCAGAGTAAGTTAAGAAAAAGTCACCAATACCGGCAAGATTTTGTTAACAACCTGCGGTTTCATTTCTTTGGCAACCAAACGACTATCCACTCCATAATAAGCTGCGGCAACGCGGTCAGAAACCGGATCGCCGCATACAGGGGCCACGGAAAAGCAATACGGGCGCGGTTGGATATCAATCCTAGGCGAATAACCTGCGCCGCATGTTCCGCAGACATCAAAAAAGGCATCGGGAACGGGTTGACGTCGGTCATCGGCGTTTTGATAAAGCCCGGGCAAACGACATTGATAGCGATGCCCTGCCGCGCAACCTCTGCGCGAAGCCCTTCACCATAGACGCGCACAGCCGCTTTGCTGGCGCAATAGGCAGGGGCTCCGGCAAAGCCGCGAAAACTCGCCAAAGAGCTGATAATCGCAATCTGTCCGCGCCTGCGCCGGGTCATCAGCGGCAAAGCGGGATGAATCGTGTTAAAGACACCCGTAACGTTAACGGCAAAGATCGCGTTGACCTGATCGGCACTTTCTTGTCTCTGCGAGGTTCCGCCCGAAATACCGGCATTGGCGATGATCAGGTCTATCGCCGCCATGCGGTCGCTTGCCTCTATCCACGCCGCCATACATTGCGCATCAGTGACATCGCCGAGATGTGTCGAAACTTCCGCGCCGCGCTGACGCGCTTGCGCCGCGACCCGCGCCAGACGTTCAGCGTTGCGTCCATGCAGCGACAGACGAGTACCAGGCGCGGCATAAACCAAAGCCAACGCCGCGCCAAGGCCGCCGGACGCGCCCGTTATCAGAATATGACAAGGCTCACCCATACGCTCACTATACACTACGTTCACTTGCCGTCTGCTCATAATAATGCTTAAAGACCTCATGACGACGACATTGCCTTTTAATCTGATTCGCCGCCGCGGCTTGATGATGGTGCTGTCCTCGCCTTCGGGCGCGGGAAAGACCACGTTGTCTCGGCGTTTGCTGGCGGCTGACGATGAAATTTCGCTCTCGGTTTCGGTTACGACCCGCGCTCCGCGGGCGGGCGAAGTGAACGGGCGCGATTACACATTTATCGACGCGACTGATTTCAATCTTTTGGTCAACCGCGACCAGTTGCTGGAATCAGCCAAAGTGTTCGGCAATTATTACGGTACGCCGCGCGGTCCCGTCGAGGACTCTCTGGCGCAAGGGCGCGATGTTCTCTTCGACATCGATTGGCAAGGCACGCAGCAATTGGCGGAAAAAGCCCGCGACGATCTTGTCAGCATCTTTATCCTGCCGCCGTCATGGCACGAACTGGAACGCCGCCTGTTCAGCCGCGCCCAGGACGATCCTTCGGAGATCAACCGCCGCATGGCAAAAGCCTCGGACGAGATGAGCCATTGGGCGGAATACGATTATGTCATCGTCAACCGTAACCTCGACCAATCGGTCGAAGCGATACGATCAATCCTTCTGTCGGAACGCCTGAAGCGCCGCCGCCAGATAGGGCTGTCGGAATTCGTCAGCGGGTTGCAGGCGGGACGATAGGGCGAAGCGCCCTCCCCCCGCATGAAACGCGGAGGGAGGGGGTTTTCTTAGACCTGTCCCGCGCGAGCGATGGAGCGGGCATGGACGCCAAGCACGCCGAGGAAGCCTTCGGAATCCTTGTGATCGAACGAGCCTTCGTCTTCCATCGAACTGTCGTTCGAGAACAACGAATGAGGAACATCGACCGCGTTGACATAGGCGACGCCGCCTTTGTACAGCGCGACGGTGATCGTGCCAGTCGCCAGTTGGGTGATCTCGCCTATCGCCTTGCGCGCCATGCGCGTGGCGACGTCGTTCCAATAGCCTTGGTAAAGCTGCTTGGAAATCTCGGACGACAGCGAAGTGAACAATTCATGGGCTCTGCGGTCGAGGATCAGTTGCAAAAGGAACGCATAGGTCGTGCCCAGCATTTCCATCCCTGGCGCTTCGTAAATGCCGCGTGACTTGACGCCAACGAACCGGTTTTCAACCATATGCATCCCGATGCCAATGCCGTGCTTGCCTCCGATGGCGTTGGCATCCAACATGGCTTGCAATGCGTCAACAGGCTTGCCGTTGACCGCGACAGGTTTGCCGTGTTCGAATCGTACAGTGAATTCTTCGGGCTTGTCGGGCGCTTGTTCAGGCCAGACGCCCATTTCCGGTGTGACAAAACGCGCAGGCGTTTGCAGTGATTCCAGCTTGCCCGCCTCATGCGTCAGCCCCAGAAGATTGGCGTCGGTGGAATAGGGTTTGTCGCGTGAAGCCTTGATCGGCAAGCCATGTTGTTCGCAATAATCGATCATAGGCAAGCGGCCTCCGAAGCGGGTCAAAAACGCTTCGTCGCGCCACGGAGCATAGACGCTGAAATCAGGCTCCATCATATTCGTCGTCAATTGAAAACGAACTTGATCATTGCCGCGTCCGGTCGCGCCGTGGCTAAAGATTTTAAGGCCGCGCTTTTTCATCTCCGGCAAAATCCCCGCCACCGTCACCTGACGCCCGAACGGAGTCGTCGTCCAATAACGGCTTTCATAACAGGTTTGCGCCTGAACGCCCTCGATGCCGATTTCCGCCATTTGTTTCTGCAGAGGCACGCCGACGAAATCGACCGCGCCGCAAGCCCGCATGCGTTTTTCGATAGAACCAAAATCCGTTTCGTCCGGCTGCGCCAGATCTGCCGTGCAGGCAATGACCTTGACGCCCTGTTCGGTTAGCCAGTGGGTAATCGTACAACTATCCAATCCGCCCGAGGCGGCAAAGGCGATGGTTTGGCCTTTTAAATCGCTAACATTCATTGCATTGCTCTCCTTAACTGATGATACACTTCGCCTGTGGGTTGCAGGCAGCTTGAGCGATGTCGGGGGGAACGAAAAATATGCGCCCCTAGGCGCGTCGGAAGATACATGCAGAAATGATGTTCCCAAAATTCATAGGTGCAGAATAACCTAAGCGTTATAAAAAAAACAAGCGTGAATCTTTGGAGCACAAGACATTTTAAGTATTTTGGGCATTAACCGAATTTTTTAATAGACTCTCGCGCCTCCTACCGCTTTCAAAAACACCTCACCGTAACGCGCCAATTTGGCGGAGCCGACGCCCGGAATGCCGCTCATTTCCTCTAAACTCTTGGGGCGGGCTTTGGCGAGGGCGATGAGGGTTGTGTCGCCGAACAAGTTCGGCGGCTTTACTATTAATCAGTCCATGAGTAGAGTCATATAATTGATTGACATGCCTTATCGGGCGTGATTCTATGAGGTATGAGCAAAGACGATGCCCGCACACAGGATCACGCGACGTTGGAAGCACTCCGCATACGTGCGGTGCGAAGCGTGCAAAACGGGGAAAGCCCAGAGGTTGTTGCGCGAAGCCTAAGAATAACGAGCCGATCCATGTACCGATGGCTTGCCGAGTACCGGCGCGGGGGCTGGGGTGCCCTGAAGGCAAAACCCATTCCTGGAGGTCCTCCAAAACTCAACGGCAAACAAATGAAGTGGGTTTATGACACGGTAACCCAGAAGAATCCGCTCCAACTGAAGTTCGAATATGCCTTATGGACACGCGAGATGGTGGCCGCACTCATCAAGAAGAAGTACGGCATCAAGCTGGCTGTCAACTCGGTTGGGCGCTTACTAGCTCAGCTTGGGGTTACTTCACAAAAGCCCTTACATCAGGCCATTGAGCGTGACGAGGCTTTGGTAAAGAAATGGTTGAAAATGGAATACCCGAAGATCAAGAAAATGGCTAAGGCACAAGGTGCGGACATCTACTTTGGCGACGCGGCGCACATGCGCTCTGATCATCACGCGGGGCGCACATGGGGCAAGAAAGGGGAAACACCCATTGTTCAAGCGACTGGCGCTCGGCATGGCATCAGCCTGATATCGGCGATTACCTCCAAAGGACACATGCGCTTTATGATCAAAGAGAAAGGCGGCGTGAACTCTGACGTGTTTATCGACTTTCTCAAGCGTTTGTTGGTTGGCACCAAGCGGACAATCTTTCTGATTGTTGATCGGGGACCTGCGCATCGCTCTAAAAAAACAAAAGCGTTTGTCGAAACGCTCGGGAACAAGCTAAAACTGTTTTACCTGCCGCCTTATTCGCCCGACAAAAATCCGGACGAACTGGTGTGGAAGCACCTCAAAGCTGACACCGTTGGCCGCATGGTCACGACCAGCAAAGCCGACTTCAAAGACAAAGTCGTTTCCTCCATGCGCAGTCTTCAGAAAAATCCGAAGAAAATCCGTTCCTTCCAAAAACATTCCCTTCAATATGCCGCCTAACATGACTTTACTCCTGGACTGATTAATACATCTTGGCCAGACGCAGGCACAAAGCGCGGAAATTTTGTAACTGCCTAGCCGTACCGAGTGA
>CAIXLI010000133.1 GCA_903920205.1 uncultured Pseudomonadota bacterium | reverse complement strand
CAGCAAATGCCATCCGGCTTGAAGAATATGGATAAGACTTTCCTTTTGTGCCGGGGTTGGGGGTGGTTGTTCCGATTCCATTAATTGGGCAAAACCCAGGATTGCGTTTAGCGGGCTACGCAATTCATGGCTGATGCTGGACAGGAATTCTGATTTGGCTTGGTTGGCTTTGTCAGCGATCATCCTTGCATTGATTAAAGCAATATTTTTTTGGCTCTTTTGAATAGTGAATGGATGATCTTGGTCTGAAATGCCATTTATGGCAGCATAGCCACCCCCTAAATTAGTAAGAAATAAAATGCTGACACGTCTATTTGAAAAAGCCCTCGACATCACAGACCCTTGGTACATTAAGGGGGTTGATTTCGACGAAGAAAAAAAGGGGCTGACAATCAAAATCGATTTTGTCGCTGGAACTAAGTTCGCTTATCCTTCTGTAGACGGTTTTCATCCAGTCCATGACACGGTGCTGAAGGAGTACCGACACCTCAATTTTTTCCAGCATACTTGTCACTTCGAAGTTCGTGTTCCCAGGGTTAAATTGCCGGATGGCAAGGTCGTTTTAACAAGCCCTCCATGGGCCGGTCAATTATCTGGATTGACTCTCTTGTTTGAGGCATTGGTCATGACTTTCTGTCAGCGCATGCCGTTCGATTCTGCTGCGAAATTGATGGGGGAATCCTACCATCGTGTGCGTGCAGTTTGCGGCAAATATGTCGACCTCGCAGTAGATGCAGCTGACTTGTCAGAACTTACTAAAATCGCTGTCGACGAGACATCTAAAGAGAGGGGGCATAGCTACCTGTCTATTTTTGCTGACGCTGAAGAACGCAAAGTTGTTCACGTTACTGACGGCAAGGATTCCATGACCGTGGAGTCCTTCATCTCGCACTTGGAATCGCACGGTGGCGATGCTGATTGCATCACTTCTGTCAGCATGGATATGTCCGTTGCTTTTATCAAAGGAGTGGATGAGCACATGCCAAACGCCCGCAAAACGTTTGACAAATTTCACATCATTCAGCATGCAAACGAAGCGGTGAGCGCAATGCGTAAAATCGAGGTGGCAATAGACCCGTCTCTAAAGGGATTGCGCAATGCGCTACTCAAAGGAAGGGAAAATTTATCCGGCAACCAGCAGGTTTCAATTGATGGTCTTACAGTCAATCTGACTACCTGTAGAACTGCCCGTGCATGGCAAATGAAAGAGAACCTGAGAGACATCCTTGACCGCAAGCAAATCAATGTTGTTGAGGCAATGCTGAAGAGTTGGTGCAACGGCGTTATGCGCTCCAAAGTGGAGCCTATGAAAAAAGTCGCCAAGATGATTCGCAAGCATTGGGATGGCGTTATCGCATGGGCTCAAACACGGCAATCAAGCGGCTTCCTGGAAGCCATAAACGGGTTGTTCCAAGCTGCAAAAAGGAAGGCTCGCGGATACACCAGAATGGACACCATGAGGACGGTAATATTTCTCATCGCGGGCAAGCTCGATTTTAGACAGTTCAACCCCCATATTGAGTAAGCCACTCGCTTTTTGAAAGAGCCTTTTAATATTTTCTTTGCGTTTATCCCCACCTGATTTTGACAATTCTTTTCTAATGGATTGAGGTAATGTATCAATAATTTCCTGTGAGTAATGGTAATCATCAATACGATGTTTTACTATCTGTTCTGAATTTAAGTCGCTCCTTAATACATCAAGTATGAGAAGTTTATTAAATGCAGATATACTTTTCGAAAGCAACCGAATCATAGTTTCTTTGTTGATTGAACCCGCCTCTTTGGCGAGCAGTTTTTCAAGTTGCTCAGCAGATTCCGTCCAATTATTATCAATTTCTCTATTATCTAGGCCATCGTCTTTCGCTAGAAAGACATCAAGTTCTTTTTCCAGTTTAGATATTTTCATTTCATATGCCTTCGCAGTTAATACTGAATATTT
>CAIXLI010000132.1 GCA_903920205.1 uncultured Pseudomonadota bacterium | reverse complement strand
GCATGGAATTTCATCCAAGAAATGAAAAGTCGCAGCCGCTATAGCGTGTGGGGCATTACCGACGAGGCCATGAAAGACCAGCGCGTTCCGACAATCGCCGTGTCTCTTGGCAATGAACAGTCAAACGATATTGCCACCTATCTTGCTGGCAAAGGCATAGATATATGGAGCCGTAGCGTTTACTCGATCTCTCTTTCCGAACGGCTAGGGCTTGAGAACACGGGCGGGTTTATTCGCGTCGGATTCATCCACTACAATACCTTTGGCGAAGTCGATACGCTGCTTAACGCCTTGGATGAATATAAGCCAGCGCGTCCAACGATTGTGAGCGTTCCGGCTCTCGGCGCTCTGACCAAAGCATTATAAGCCACAGCTTTTCCCTTGGTGCTGTTTTTCTCAGCACCAAAGGGGGGCAAGATAGATTTTTATGTAATTACCATGACCAAGAAACTGCGTGACCACCTCTTGAGAAACTACGACGTTCCTTTGTCATGCTCCTTGCGACAGGATCAGCGAGGCATGACGAATGAAACGTGGTTTGTCGCTGGCGATTTTGTGGTGACCATTTTTCGGAATCGCTTTCCGTTCGAGGTCGCCTACATCAGCACCGTTATACACAGTGATCGTTCCGGCCTATTGCCACAGATTGTAATAGGCCAAAAGGGAGCCGTCTCGATGATCGACGGCAAAGCGGCTATTATGTGGCGGCGTTTTTCCGGCAACCATTATGTCGGGCGCGACCACAGCAATAAAACCCCCATTCCTGAATCAGCTCATGCTTATATTGCCAAATCTTTTTGGGAACTTCATGCGTCCTTGGCTGAACACCGCAAGGTTGGTGCGTGGTTAGGCAATATGGAGTATTTACCCCCATCAATAAATGACGGGAAAGACATATCGTTTGCCACATTGCCTGCTTGTCTACATAAGGATTATATCGCCGAGTATCTGCAAACCTCGTCGCTGCCTTTGCGTTATCCGGCTTTCGTACACCGCGATTTTGAGCGCCAGAATGTGCTGAATGCTCCCGATGGAAAAGTTACAGGCATTGTCGATGCGGACGCGCTTATAATGGGCGATCTGCTCTTTGAGTACGCCCACTGCATGACGAATTTCGTCTTTTCAGACCCGCAGTATCAACCCCGCCACGCCGATCTGTATATAGCCGCGTTAAAAAAGGCCAAGGCAGTTGATCCAGACGATATTCGACTATTGCCCGATCTTATCCGTTTTTTTGCAGCCAAAGATTTGGTGGATTATTTCCGATACGATCATCCGCCGAGAACAGATATATCCCGTCTTGCAGAAATTTATGATATTAGCCTTGAGCGCGTGAATCGCTACTTTGCCGGACGTTCTCTATCGGTTGCCGTGCGTCCTCGCGGGTTTTCGCGGAAGGCCAAGCCCCTGACCCAAGAGGGAGTCTGACATGCTTTTAATTTTCGATTGCGACGGCGTAGTTCTGGACTCCATGATGCTTCATGGCGAGGTCGAATCCGAAGCTTACGGCAAGCTTGGAATTCACATTTCACCCCATGAGTTATCGAGGCGTTTTGGAGGCTTCCCACAAGCCGATGTGTCAAAAATTCTTGAACGGGAAACGGGCTGCAAAGTGCCGCCAGACTTCGATGTCGAAAAAGAGAAAGAAAAGATATTTACGCAACGCATGAAGGCCATTCCGCGCATCCATGAAACGCTTGATGCGCTGTGGGATATTCCCCGTTGCATAGCATCCGGCTCCGGCGTGGTGTCGTTGAAACATATGCTTAGTCTTGTCGGCCTCTATGACCATTTTGCCCCGCACATCTTTTCGTCCGAGATGGTTCCAAGAGGAAAACCCGCTCCAGATCTGTTTTTGTTTGCCGCGAACAAAATGGGCGTCGAGCCGAAGGAGTGTCTCGTCCTTGAAGACGGACTTGCCGGAATTCAAGGGGCTAAGGCTGCCGGTATGCGTGTTTTCGGCTTTGTCGGCGGCAGCCATTGCGACGAAGGACATGGCGCTCGCCTTAAAGACGAGGGGGCGGAAATCGTTTTCTCCGATATGCGTGAATTACCAAGTCTACTTGATGGATTGTTTTAAACCTAAATTATGGAGGATTAAATGAGCGAAGTATTAAACCCACGTCCGGTAATTGCCGCCGGATTTAGCAGTCACATTTTAGCCGAGGAAATGGCTGTCGAACTTGGCACAAAGGTGGTCAGCGTCACGCGCAGACAATTTAGCGATAAAGAGATTCAAACGACCATTGAAGAAAATGTGCGCGGCCTCGATGTCGTTGTTGTCGCGTCCGCCTCTGGCGACCCTAACAAGCAAGAAAAGGAGGCGCGGCTTCTTATGCGTGCCGCTAACCGCGCAGGAGCCAAGAAGGTAACTCTCGTCCTGCCTTATATGTGGTACGGACGGTCTGACGACATTTGGGACGAACGCAATTCCCCCGCACTTATCGATACCATTGAAAACCTTCGTGCCCATTGCCAGAGCGTTGTGGTTGCCGATCCGCACAATGCTGGTCAAACCCGCGAAAAGTTTCTTGATATAAGTAGCCCCGTCAAAAACTGCACCATTACCCACTTTGCCTTTCCTTTCGCTGTTCAGCTTAAAGACCTCGTTGACTCCGGCGTTTTTGAAAAGAGTAACCTCATGCTTGCTCATGCCGACGCCGGTTCGACCAAGCGTATTAGCCGGAGTTTCAGGGCGTGCATGTATAGCGTTCTCGGCTTTTCCGACCGTAGCGCCGACGAAGATGATTGGTCGCAAGGCTTAAAGGACAGAGACAAAGCCACCGGAAAGATCAAAATTAAGGGCTTTAGCGCGGAAGTGGCTGGCAAAGACGTTGTTATCTTCGAGGACATGGTGAGTTCAGGTGGAACGGCCTGTGATCTTGCCTCCTTGCTTAAATCGAAGGGCGCTCGTTCTGTTTGTCTGTTCGCCACGAGCGGATTATTTACGACCGACATTAAAAAAGGCGAGGCAATAACGGCCTCGGTGGAGCGGGTCAACCGGAGCAGCTTGGACGCCGTTTTTATAACGGATACCTACAATCATCAACTGACCGATCCCGATATTCACCGTGCCATCGAAGTAAGTCCGATTGTGCACACGATCAAAACCGCGCCTTTTCTCGCGTCTATCATTCGCGCCTTGCATATCGAAGTTGCGGGCAATACGACCACAGACGAGAATTCTGTGTCGGCTATATTGAAAGGGACTCACCCCGATCAGACAAAGAAAGGCCAAAGAATTGCCATCCCTGTGCCTCGCAAGGCGGGAAGTCCTCTTTTGAGGCTGGGCTGATTATTTTTCAGATACTGGTGCATATCCCCAAAAGACAGCCAGTTTATCAAGGGCAATCCGAAGGATTCTGTTTTCGCGCTTGCCATCGGGAAAATCGTCAGGTCCGCAAACCTTGCGAACTATGCCCCGTTCTTCCGATGTAAGCACCTTGTATGCCTCTACGAGGTAGCGAGCGCTATGAATATGCCCCAGCATTTTCCATTCGGCGTCTGCTGGCGATCCGTCGATTAAGAAGGGTGAGCACAAAACCTTGAATTGCTTGCCGTTCTTTTCACGATTGAATAGCTCGTAAAATTTCAATCCAGCCGTATATTGCGGATCAGTGAGCGGATTCACGCGGTGTCGGAACATGATGTCCAAAACATTTTCTATTCGCACACGTTGCCGCCTTGTGGGCAAATTCCCTGCAACCTCTGATGCTACAAATTCGGTCATAACACCGCCCAACTGACGACAACGCTCTGGTGTCGCCTTTTCACCCACGCATAAAACAGGCGAGGGCTTTTTCTTGGTAGTCGTCCGCTTGTTATTAGTCATGAGATGCCTCACGACTTACAAGGCGGATATATTTTTTCTTTCGTAAAGGGGTAGCTTGACCCAAATTGTTTTCAAATGTGTTATTTTCCCCAATAATATTTCTGGGCTATCTAGTTGACTCCATCACCCGC
Source organism: uncultured Pseudomonadota bacterium (assembly GCA_903920205.1). GTDB lineage: Bacteria > Pseudomonadota > Alphaproteobacteria > UBA9219 > UBA9219 > CAIXLI01. The sequence continues at coordinate 84 of CAIXLI010000132.1, read as the reverse complement.
TATATCTTGTGTGTTATTGTTTTAGCGGGAACGGGGTCGAGATTCACCGCCTGCTCGACCAGCCGGTAAAACAGCTTGCCTCTG
>CAIXLI010000131.1 GCA_903920205.1 uncultured Pseudomonadota bacterium | reverse complement strand
GGGACACCGATTTCCTCTGCAATGTGATCGCATGTTAACTCAGTCGATTGCCCTGCCCCCGCCCCCCTCCCACCCATTAGGCGAAAATGAGCATCGCACACAAACCGTCCTGCTGTTCAAGCTTGCCGCCACCGACGAATCACTGCCCTCCCATGCCGGACTGGCGGTGTTTTGGGGATTTCTCAGCACAATGGGGATTGGCGAGTTGGTTGATCACGAACTGTCGAAGCCGGGCAGCGTAAAGAGTTATAAGCCGTCGGCGTTTGGCGAGCCCCTGATCTTGATTGCCTTGCGGCGGGAGAGTGCTGGAGGATTTGCGGGGGAAGCCGCTTGCTCCCCTTTTGGAGGAAGAAGGGATTGGTTTCGAAACTTTCTGATAGACTCCTCATCTTTAGTCGTTGCTTTGCGGGGCTGTAGCCCACCCTAAGGCAGGGCTTTGTCCACAACGAAGAAAACATAAACTGCGTTTCAAGAAACCAGGAAGAACTTACCAAATACAGAGCTTGGCGCCTGCTTGGGGTCGCCACCTCGGCTTAAAACGACCATCGTTCAGCTTCGCTGAGGTTAGTCTGAATTTTCGTCGCGGATTTTGGTACAAGGACATCCCCTTGCGCCCTCGCATCAAATGAGGCATTTTGCCCCCGTTCTTTCCTGTTTATGGGGTTTTTGTAATGACCGCTACCATCGCGCCTTCTCTTCCTGTTTCCGTGGATCCTTTGCATAAGGACATGAGCAACGCCGTCCGCGCTTTAGCAATGGATGCCGTCGAGCGCGCCAAGTCTGGTCACCCGGGTATGCCGATGGGAATGGCGGACGTTGCGACGGTTTTGTGGTCGAAGTTTTTGCGCTTCGACGTCGAAAATCCCTCATGGTCTGATCGTGACCGTTTTATTCTTTCCGCCGGACACGGGTCGATGCTGCTTTACGCGCTCGCCTATTTGTCGGGCTACAAGAAAATGACCATCGACGAGATCAAGAATTTCCGCCAGTTGGGCAGCCACACCCCGGGCCACCCCGAAACCGATATTGACATCGGCGTGGAAATGACGACGGGCCCCTTGGGGCAAGGTCTTGCTCATTCGGTCGGCTTTGCGCTGGCGGAACGTATTTTGAACGGTCGGTTCGGCAGTGATCTGGTCGATCACCGCACTTTCGTCATCGCCTCGGACGGCGATTTGATGGAAGGCATCAGCCACGAAGCAGCCTCGCTTGCGGGACATATGAAACTGGGGCGCTTGGTCGTGTTTTACGACGACAACAAAATCTCCATCGACGGCGCGACATCGCTTTCTTTCACCGAAGACGTTCAGGCGCGTTTCCGCGCCTATGGCTGGCATGTTCAAGAGGTCGACGGGCATGACCCCTCCTCCATTGAAGCGGCAACCAACGTAGCATTAGCCCTCACCGACAAGCCTTCGCTCATCGCCTGCCGCACAATCATCGGCTTTGGTGCCCCCACCAAGCAAGGCACGCACGGATGCCACGGCTCGCCGCTAGGCACGGAAGAAATCGCGGCAACCCGCGCACGCCTAGGCTGGAACCACGAACCCTTCGTCATTCCCAACGCTATTCTTTCCGCATGGCGCAGCGCAGGAACCCGCAGCGGCAAAGACCGCCAAGCATGGCAGAAACGCCACGACGCCCACGCAGCACGCGCCGCCTTCGACAGCGCGATCACTGGCACATTAACGCCAGCCTATGAAGACGCCTTCGCCCAATTCAAGCAAAAGATCGCAGCCGAAAAGCCAAAACACGCGACTCGCGTATCCTCCGGCGCTGTTTTGGAAGCGATCACGCCCGCTATCCCCGAGCTGATCGGCGGCAGCGCGGATTTGACGCCGTCTAACAACACGCAAGTCAAAGGCTCGCTCGACGTCACGCCCCCCGACTACAAAGGCCGTTACGTCCGTTACGGCGTGCGCGAACACGGCATGGCGGCGGCGATGAACGGTATGGCGCTGCACGGCGGGATTATTCCCTATGGCGGCACCTTCATGCAGTTCGCCGATTACAGCCGTCCGGCAATTCGCCTTGCGGCTTTGATGAATCAACGCGTTGTTTATGTCATGACGCATGACAGCATCGGCCTTGGCGAAGACGGCCCCACGCATCAACCCGTCGAACATCTCGCCGCCCTCCGCGCCATTCCGAATTTACTGGTTATGCGCCCCTGCGACGGCATCGAAACGGCGGAATGCTGGGATATCGCCCTGCGTAACGCGAAACGCCCCAGCCTTATGGCTCTCTCGCGCCAAAATCTGCCAACCGTCCGTTCCCAAGACGGCAAGGTCTGTCCACAAAACCTGTCGGCGCACGGAGCCTATATCCTCGCAGGCATGGACGAAAAACGCGATGTGACGTTATTGGCAACGGGTTCGGAAGTCTCCCTCGCACTTGACGCCCGCGCCCAACTCGCGGCGCAAGGCATCAACGCCGCCGTCGTCTCCATGCCCTGCTGGGCGTTGTTCGAGGAACAAGACGAAGCCTATCGCGCCAGCGTCCTAGGCACAGCCCCCCGCATTGCCATCGAAGCGGCACTCCGCCAAGGCTGGGATCGTTATATCGGCGACAAAGGAGCCTTCATCGGCATGACCGGCTTTGGTGCCTCCGCCCCCGCCGAAAAACTCTACGAACACTTCGGCATCACGGCAGCAAAGGTTATCGAAAAAGCCAAGCAGTTGTCTGGGAAATAATCCTCAAACTCCCCTTCCCCTCGAGGGAAGGGGTTGTGGGATGGGGGAGTTCCGCAATAACGGCGATGGTTTATGCTTCCGCCCTAAAGCTGCGGCTTCGGCGGAAAGTAAGCCGTCTCAAACCCTGCCCCCGTATCGGCTTTCAGAATGCGCGCCAGCATACCGTTATCGGTCAGATTATGCAGCGTGGCGTCGATCAGGTTCAACAAAGCCAGTTCATGAATCTCCACCCCGATCACGCTTTGAAACGTCATCAAGGGGTGCGGAAATTCGACCTTCCGCAAGGCAGCCGCCGGATTAGCTTGGTTATAGGTCGAAAGATTACTGGGGCCGCTCAGCGCAAGATCGGCCTTGTTCGTAGCCACGTTCAAAAATAACTCGGCCTCGCCGCCCATAGCGCCCTTATCGATCCGTTGCGCAAGCGGAAAGGAACGCCGCGCCACCTCCTCGGACAAGTCACCCATATTGACCGCAATGCGCGTGTCGGGTTGATTGATGCGGTCGGTATTGCCGTCAAACCTCTTATCATCCAAACGAGCAAACGCCTCTAACGTACTGAAAAACAACGGCAGCGATCCGGCGATAACGCGCCCCCGCTGCGGGGTCAGAAACATGCCCGCACAGAAAGCATCGGCCTTGCCGTTCTGCAAGGTCGGGGCGATATCCCCCCAATCGATTTCCGGCCCCCACGAAACTTTAACGCCGCTGGCCTTCTCGAACTCGCTCATGACATCAGGCGCGACGCCACTTAATTTTCCCGTATTGGGATCTTTGTCCAGAAAAGGCGGATAGAGCGCATAGGCGCAATGCAAAACCCCCGTCCGCATAACGCGATCATAGGCCGTTTCGGCCTTTGCCCCATTTTGCCCCGCAGGGCGGGATAAAACAAAGTTTTGGAGCCCAAGCGCAAGGACAACGGAAAGGGCGACCGTTGCAACAAAAGACGAGGTTTTCATCGGCGTTTCTCCGCAAACAAAGGGCTGAACAACGACAACTCGACACACCTAGTGGCGCTTGCTATAGAAGGCCGTCCATCCTAAGGCCCGTCCGCTTGAAAACATGAAAAAATTCTTCGCCGCCACGCCGCTAAAACCAAAGCCTATCAAAAGGACGCGGCCAAGGATTTTTTCAAGTTTTCAAGTTGACGGAGTATAAGAAGGCATCATCATTATTTCAAGGAGAGTCCCCATGACCGTCCGCGTTTCCATTAATGGTTTTGGCCGTATTGGCCGTCTTGTTTTGCGCGCCGCCTTTGAATCAGGCCGCGACGATATCGAAATCGTGGCGATTAACGATTTGGCACCTCCAGAAACCAACGCGCATTTGCTGAAATACGATTCAGTGCACGGGCGCTTCAACGGCGAAGTTGTCGCCGACGGCAACGACCTTATCATCAACGGCAAGCGGGTTAAGGGCTTGCAAGTCTCCGACCCGACGAAGCTCGGCTGGGGCGATCTGGGCGTCGACGTGGCGATGGAATGTTCAGGCCGCTTTACCAAACGCGACGACGCAGGCAAACATCTGCAAGCCGGAGCCAAGAAGGTACTGATCTCCGCCCCCGCGACCGACGAAGACCTCACCGTCGTCTATGGCGTCAACCATCAAGAACTGAAGGCCGCCCACACCATCGTCTCCAACGCGTCCTGCACCACCAACTGCCTCGCGCCTGTGGCCTTCGTTCTGGATAACGCCGTCGGCATTGAGCACGGCTTTATGACGACGATCCATTCCTATACCGGAGACCAACGCACCGTCGACACGATGCACAGTGACCTGCACCGCGCCCGCGCAGCGGCCTTGAACATGATCCCGACCTCGACAGGAGCAGCCAAGGCCGTGGGCAAGGTTCTGCCGACGCTGAAAGGCAAACTGGACGGCACCTCGATCCGCGTGCCGACCCCCAATGTCTCGGTCATCGACTTCAACTTCGTCGCCAAACGGGCCACGACGGTCGAAGAAATCAATCAAGCCATCGCGGCGGCTGCGGCGAACGGCGCGCTCAAAGGCATTTTGGGCACCTACACTGAACCGCTTGTCTCGACCGATTTCAACCACGACCCCCGCTCGTCGATCTTCGCGCTGGGCGAAACCAAAGTCATCGGCGGCACCTTCGTCCGCGTGATGAGCTGGTACGACAACGAATGGGGCTTCTCAAACCGCATGCCCGACACGGCTGTGGCGATGATGAAGGCGAAGTAAGAACGCCTCACTTCGAAAAAACCCGTGATCCGGCAGCGGATCACGGGTTTTTCTATCTCCTGTTCTGCGCCCCATTAATCTTCTCGGCCTTACCCGCGTCCACCCACCAACTATCCGTCACCGCCAGCCCGTATTTCGGCGCGATTTTGGGTTGCCCAAATTTGTCCCAAGCGGCAAGGCGATAGGTGCCGATATACCAATGCGGAACCACATAATATTGCCACAACAACACGCGGTCGAGGGCGCGGCACACGGTCACCAAATCCTCGCGGCTTTCTGCGTGAACCAGTTTTTCCAGCAAGGCGTCGACGGTCGCGTCGCGCACGCCGATCAAATTGCGGCTGCCGCGCACATCGGCTTTGCCGGAGCCCCACATATCGAATTGCTCGTTCCCGGGCGACAAAGACTGCCCAAAAACGCCGATGGTCACGTCGTAATCGAACCCATCCATGCGGTTTTGCATCTGCGCGGTATCCACAATGCGGAAAGTCGCCTCGATCCCCAACCGTTTAAGATTAATGATAAGCGGCTGCGTCCACCGCTCGAACATCGGCTCGGCGTCGATAATCTCGAATTTGAACGGATGCCCCTGCCCGTCCGTCAAAACGCCGTTCTTCAGCGTCCATCCTGCCTCGCGCAATAAATCGGCCGCCTTGCGGAGATTGTCGCGGTTATCGCCGCTGCCATCCGTCTTGGGCAAAGCGAAGACCTTGGTGAAAACGTCATCCGGCACCTTACCGCGATAAGGCTCCAACAGTTTCAATTCCGCAGGCGAGGGCAGTCCCTTCGCCGCCAATTCCGAATTCTCGAAATAGCTGGATGTGCGGCTATACGCGCTATAGGCGAAACTCTTATTCGACCATTCGAAATCGAACGCATAATTCAAAGCCTCGCGCACGCGGCGATCCTGAAACAAGGGGCGGCGCATGTTAAAGATAAAAGCCTGCATCCCCGCCGGAAGCTCGTTCTTGATTTCTTGCTTTTTAATCAACCCTTCCTTCACGGCAGGCGTGGTGTAATTCAACGCCCAATACTTGGCGATATTTTCAAAACGATAATCGTAACGCCCCGCGAAAAAGGCTTCGAGCGCCACCGTCGCGTCGCGGTAGTAGTCGTAAGAGATATGCTCGAAATTAAACCGACCCTTATTGACCGGCAAATTTTCCGCCCACCAATCCTTCACGCGAACATAAGTGACCGTGCGCCCGGGCGTCATGCTTTCGATCTTATAGGGGCCGCTGCCCAGAACGGAAACCAGCGTCGTGGCGGCAAAATCCTTGCCCGCCCAATCGCGTTTGGAAAGAACGGGCAATTCGCCCACGATCATCGGCAATTCGGCATTGGTCGCATCGCGGAAGGTAAAGCGAACCTCGCGCATGCCTATCTTCTCCACCTTGACGACATCTTTGTAATAACTACGGAAGGAAGGATGTCCCTTGCCGCGCAAAGTCTCAAACGAGAAAATAACGTCTTCGGGCGTGATCGGCGTGCCGTCCTGAAACTTGGCCTGTGGCCGCAGTTTATAAGAAACCCAAGTCCGATCGGGCGCTGTGGTCACGCTTTCCGCAACCCAGCCATACTGGCTAAACGGCTCATCCATCGAACGCGCCATAAGGGTTTCAAACAGCAGCCCCGAGCCATCGACGGAAACGCCCTTCAACGTATAGGGATTCAGCGTATCGAAAGTGCCCAAAGCCGACAAATGCAAAGCACCGCCCTTGGGCGCATCGGGATTCACATAATCGAAATGCGTAAAATCGGCGGCATAACGCGGCGCGCCATGCAAGGCAAGCCCGTGTTGTGCGCCTTGCGCCCAAGCGGAAGAAAGCGACATAAAGAAACAAAGCAGAACGACAAAAAAACCCGCCCTTCCGTTTGCGCCACAGGTGCCACGGAGGGGCGAGTTTTTTTTGCCAATCATTTCTGCTGTACCGCCATCAAATCGACGAGGTTCTGCCAACGATGCGAAGACAGCAATTGCGCATAGACAAGACCAAGCCAGCCCTTCTTGCGCCATTGCAGAATCACGCTGTCCGGCAAAGCGTCGAATTTCTTAGGGTCGATTATCAGGAACCCGCTCAATTGAAAACGGGTGCCGTCGCGCGCATCGATTTCCGCATTGTTGGGGATCAAAAGCTCGTGTTCCGTCAAAGCCTTGACGAATTCGTCCGTCGCATCGCCCTGCTGACGCAAAGCGGCGCAGAAATCCATCGCGCTTTTGGTAAAGGCGCTGGGCTGTTCGCCATCGAACAGGGAAAACTCGCCCGATTCTTTCAGCAACTCCGTTTTCTCGTCGATGCACAGAACGAACTGCTTGTTATCGGGATCGTCCATCAGGATGAACGGATAACGACGCACATAGGCGGGCAGATAAGCGCCGGAAACCCACGCGCCGTCTTTGCCGACGAACAAGTTGCTGTCGTTCTTCAACCCCACGACGGCGGCAGGAACAGGCAAAGGGCCGTCCGCGAAAACGATGGGATAATACGCCGCCGCCAAAGGAAATTCGTCGACCAGCAAAGGAATGGCATTCGTCTTTCCCGCAAAACTGAAATCGGTCGGGCGGTCCAGCTTCATCTTGCCATCGCGCACGCGATCAAGGGGGCGAGGCGCCGAATAAAACATTGGCAAAGCTGCTGCTGAAGCTTGGACTTGCGGGGGCGTAGACTTGGTCATGAAGAGAATCCTTATCAGAAAAGAGGGCTCGAAATGTATATGGCAAAGGGCGTGCCGTTGCAAGAAGGCTTAGAAAGGATTCCGCAAACATTAAGAGAAATAAAGAGCATAAAACGCCCCTACAACGCAGTCCTGATCTCACTGATCGCATTGATAAAAGCAAGTTTGCGGTCGAGGTTGGCCGTAGCGGCAGTCGCAAAAGTCGCTCGCGTTTTATCCCACAACTGTACTGCCAGATTAACGCGATTTACGGACTCGCAGTCCGGCGAACGATGCGCCTCCTCATGCGCCGCCTTGCGCAGGCGTTCGATCAACAAGGCACTCAACACCTCGAAACTTTCCGCGTCGGCCTTGCGGGCGACCTGATCGGCAAGCTTATGCACACGGGCGATATCCATGTGCGGCATCGCATCCAAAATTCCCAGCATCTCACGGTAAAGAGGCAAAGCATCGGCACGCAAAATCTTGAGAGCAAACCCGACGCTGCCGCCCGACAAATCAATAACCGCCGCGATATCTTCGGGCGAGGCCTGCGGCGCGGTGTGGCGCAAAATCCTGCGCATATCGTCGCCCCCCAGCGGGGCCAGTTGCAATACGCGCGCGCGGGAACGAATGGTAGGCAGTAAAACGCCTGGCGTCGTCACGGTGATAAGAATTAACGCCCGAGGAGGCGGTTCTTCGACGATTTTCAAAATCGCGTTCTGCCCGTTGCGGTTCAGCGTATGCGCTTCGTCGAGCACCACCACGCGCCAACCGCCATGCGTCGCGGTTTTGTGCAGGAACACCCCGACCTTCAACGCCTCGTCCACGGGAATAAGGTTGCGCAACTCGCCCGTTTTCTCATCCACAGGCCGCCGGATTATCAACAAATCGGGATGTGTTTCGGCATCGACCAGTTTTGCCACGCGATGCTGCGGATCGATCTTGCCCAACTCCCCCTGCCCGTTCGCCAAAACGAATTGCGCGATATGTTTCGCCAAAGTCGCCTTGCCGATGCCTTCAATTCCCGCGATCAGCCACGCATGCGGCATGCGCCCCGAAGCAAAAGCGTCCTGAACCTCGCGCATAGCAAGATCATGTCCGACGAAAGAAGGCGCGAGTTCTGTCATAACGCGAAATGCTCGCGCACGGCCAGTTCAATCTCCGCCGCCACGCCCCGCGCCTCGCCCGCAGCCTGAACAATGCGGAAACGCGCAGCATGGTGCCGCGCCAAAGCTAAATAAGCGTCGCGGAGTTTCTGATGAAAATCGATATTCTTCTGTTCATAACGATCATCCTGCCCGCCGCGCACAGCGACGCGGGAAAGTCCCGCTTCAACGGGAAGATCAAGCAGTAACGTCAAGTCCGGTTCAAAATCAGGCGCGACGCGGCGATAAACTTCTTCCACGACATCCAGCCCTAAACCCAAACCGATGCCTTGATACGCCCGCGTGGAATCCGCAAAACGGTCGGAGATAACCCATGCGCCCCGCGCCAAAGCGGGAAAAACCGTTTTTACCAAATGCTCGCGCCGTGCCGCCATAATCAACAGAAGCTCGGTCAAAGCGTCCCAATGACCTTCGCCCTGCGTCAGCCACAGCTCCCGAATGCTCTCCGCCGAAGGCGAGCCGCCGACTTCGCGTGTCAGCACAACCTCGATACCTCTGGCGCGCAAAAATTCCGCAAGAAGCTTGGCCTGCGTCGATTTTCCGGCTCCTTCGCCGCCTTCCAGCGTGATGAATTTGCCTTGCGCCATAAGAAATTACGCCTTCTTTCCGCCGAAGATCACGCCGATTTTTTGAAACACGCGAGAGAAAAAGCCGACCTGTTCCACATCCGCCGCCGCAACCAGAGGAATGGTTTTTGCCTCCATCCCTGGCGCGGTCACAGTCAGCGTTCCAACCTCCTGCCCCTTCTTCACGGGTGCGGGGATAGGCTGGGTAAAGCTGACAACCGCCTTCAACCCGCTACGCGCCGTACGTGGCAGCGTAACGAGAGCCACTTGCGAAGCGACAATCTGAACGTTTTTGTTTGCGCCCAACCACACGGCAGGATTTGCCAGCACATCCCCCGCCTTGACGATAGGATACAAGCCAAATTCACGATAGCCGTAGTCCAGAACCTTGGCGGATTCATCGGCTCTTGCTTGCATATCTTCCATGCCATTCAAAACCAACACCACGCGCCGCCCGTCCCTCACAGCAGAAGCGGTCAAACCAAAGCCACCAACATCCGTATGCCCTGTCTTCAGCCCGTCAACATTCATGTTGCGGTAAAGAAGCGGATTGCGATTGCCCTGCGCGATGCCGTTATAGGTGAAAGTGATTTCCGAGAAATAATGATAATACTCCGGAAAATCGCGCTGCAAAGCAATCGCCAACATCGCCAGATCATGCGCCGTCGAATAATGCTGCGGATCGGGAAGCCCCGTGGCGTTCACGAAATGGCTGTTGTTCAATCCCAGTTCTTGCGCCTTGGTATTCATAATATCGGCAAAACCGGATTCGGACCCCGACCCCAAAGCCTCGGCCAAAGTCACCGCCGCATCGTTGCCCGATTGCACGACCACACCGCGGATCAAATCTTCAACCTTCGCCTGTTCTCCGACATTCAAAAACATGCGCGAACCTTCCTGCTTCCACGCGCGTTCGCTGACGGGAAGCTTGCTCTCCATCGTCAGCTTATTGTTCTTGATCGCGTCGAAAACGACATACATCGTCATCATCTTGCTCATGGACGAGGTCGGCATGGGCGTATCGGCGTCCTTGGCGTACAACACAGTGCTGGTCGCGGAATCGACCAAAAACACCTGACGCGCCGCGACATCCAAAGGCGCGGCAACCTGCGCATGCGCCCCCTGCATGCCGAGCAAAGAGAAAACAAGAACAAGAGAAAGTTTGGACTTCATCATAACCCCTTATTAATCGACAACCGTGCGAGCGCCCGTGACTCCCGCCTGTTTGACCTTGGAAAGAAGCGCATCGGCACGCGCAACATCGGTCACGGGACCGAGTCGCACGCGATAGAATTTTGTGCCGTTAACGACCATCGTCGAAATCGCGGCGGAACCGTAACGCGTCAGGCTCTGCTGCAACCTTTCCGCATTTTCGGGAACAGTAAACGCCCCCGCTTGCACAAAAATACGTGTTTTTCCGGTCACGGGCAGCTGCAACACGACGGGAAGCGGCTGCGTCTGCATCATCTCACGATGTGTTTCCGGCGTCGTGCGCAAAGGCTCCAACGTCTTGGTTTGCACAGACGTTACGGAAAGAGGTGTCACGGAAACGGGGGTCACGGGAGCCGCAGCACCTGCCTCGGCAACATCCACGGGCTTACCATAACGGCGCATCGCATCGGCAATCGCCTTACTTTCGTCGGACAGAACCTGAACGCGGACTTTGGCGGTGCCTTGAGCTTCAAAGCCCAGCAACTGCGCGGCGCGTTGCGACATATCGATAATGCGCGCGCCGGAAAACGGGCCTCTGTCGTTGACGCGTACGACGATTGATTTCCCGTTATCCAAATTGGTGACCCGCGCCAAAGACGGCAGTGGCAAAGTCTTATGCGCCGCCGTCAATTCGTTCTTATTATAAATTTCGCCATTGGCCGTCGGTTGCTCATGAAAATCCGCGCCATACCACGAAGCGATGCCGGTTTCGTCATAGCTATAATCTTCGCGCGGGTAATACCACTGCCCGTTGATCTGATAAGGCTGGCCGATCTTATAGGCCCCGCCCGTCCCTGAAGGCGCAGAACCGCCGCCCGAAGGCTGGCTGGCGCATGCTGCCAGCAACACGCAAAGCGTCAGCGGCGCGAAAACTCGGGAAAGACAGGGTTTATTCATTAGATTGGGCATACACTATGGGGCGCGGGAGGACGCTAACATAGGAGCCCACGGCGAGTCTATCGCGCGTTGGCTTAAGAACGATTAGAAGAGAAATCCCTAGTCCCATGCTCCACGACATCCATCAAAGCACGTTGGAATATCTGGGGATTTGAAACGATATCGAAGGGAGAAACGTCGCCGCCCGCACCATGAACCAAAATCGTGCCATAGCCCAGAATCCGCCCGCAGACCGTCTGATCGAAATTAACGCCCGTGACCCGATTAACCATAATCTCGAAAGTCGAACGTGAAATAAAGCCATATTTAGCGATAAGACGCCTGTTGGTGATGGCAAGTTCCGTCGCGGATTGCCGGACAAGTGCGCCGACCAAAAGCCCCAACCCCGCCAAAGCGGAAACCAGAGCAAACCCCGCCACAAGACGCCCCAAATAAGGAACCATCGTCGGCCCGACCACACGCCCGACGATATCGTAGCTCAAGAACCCGACAAGGCCGCCCACGACAGTCATCATCATGCCGGGCAGAAAAATGACCCAATGCAAGGTAGCGATATGAACAATCCGTTCATCGGGAAGCAGTAACTTCTTTAAGTAGCTCATAAAGGCTCCCCGTTAAGTCTATGTCGATTCGCGCTTTATGGCGTCGCGCCGAGAGCTTGCGCGGAATCTTCCTGCGCCGCCAGATATTTCTCGACTTCAAGCGCCGCCATACAGCCCATGCCCGCAGCAGTCACAGCCTGACGATACACCTTGTCCTTAACATCGCCCGCAGCGAAAACGCCCGCGACATCGGTCGCGGTGCTGTCGGGCTTGGTCAAAAGATAGCCCTCGTCATCCATCGCCAGCTTGCCCTGAAAGATTTTCGTCGCCGGAGAATGCCCTATGGCGATAAACAAGCCATCGGCGGGGATAACCCTCTCTTCATTAGTGTTAACGTTACGCACGCGCACGCCAGTGACGGCAAGCGTAGGTTGTTCATCGCCAAGAATTTCCTCAATCACGCTATCCCAGACCACAGCAATCTTGGGATGGTTCAGCACATGATCTTGCATAATCTTTTCCCCGCGAAACGCGTCGCGGCGATGGATCAGCGTGACTTTGCTGGCGAAGCGGGTCAAATACAACGCCTCTTCAAGCGCCGTATTACCGCCGCCGACAACGCATATCTCTTTCCCGCGAAAGAAGAATCCGTCACAGGTTGCACAACCGGAAACGCCGAATCCCTGAAATTTCTTCTCGCTAGGCAGCCCCAGCCACCGCGCCTGAGCCCCCGTAGCGATAATAACGGTATCAGCTTCAAAAACGTCGCCCGAATCCGCGCGACATACCAAGGGACGGCTACTGAAATCGACATCAACAATCGTGTCGAACAGAATCTGAGCCCCAACCCGCGCCGCCTGCGCAGCCATTTGCTCCATCAGCCAAGGCCCCTGCACAGGCTCGGCGAATCCCGGGTAATTTTCAACTTCCGACGTAATCGTCAACTGTCCGCCCGGCTGCATCCCCTGAACCAGAATAGGCTTCAAATTAGCCCGCGCCGCATAAATCGCCGCCGTATAACCAGCAGGGCCAGCGCCAATAATAAGGGTCTTGGTCGTGTAAGTCGTAGACATTCGAACTTCCCTAACTATGGAGTAATTAAGGTCAGTATAGTCCGCCAATCCTCCGTCTGTCACGCTACGTCTTTGCCGCTTGTCCTCCTCACTTTATAATTCCCGCGAAATCAAAAAATACCTCCTGTTAATAAGGTTAAACCCCTTTCGCAGAATCAAATTTGCTGATAACTGAACCGCATGACGAAAAATTTATCGAAAATCGCCCCGCCCGCTCCCCCACAGGACATTCTGGACAAGCCCCTGCGCGAGGCTTTATCGGAACGTTATCTGTCTTATGCTTTGTCCACTATCATGGATCGGGCGCTGCCCGACGTGCGCGACGGGATGAAGCCGGTGCATCGGCGTTTGATGTTCGCCATGCGCGGTCTGAAATTGGAACCCTCGCTGCCGCCCAAGAAATCGGCACGCGTCGTCGGCGACGTTATCGGTAAATTCCACCCGCACGGCGACACCGCCGTTTACGAAGCGATGGTGCGTCTGGCGCAGGATTTCAGCCAACGCTATCCCTTGGTCGAAGGCCAAGGTAATTTCGGCAATATCGACGGCGACAGCGCCGCCGCCATGCGATACACCGAAGCGCGTTTGACGGAAGTCGCGCTTTTGATGCTGGAAGGCATCGACGAAGACGCGGTCGATTTCCGCCCCACCTATGACGGCAGCGAATCCGAACCCGTCGTCCTCCCCGCCGCCTTTCCGAACTTGCTGGCGAATGGCACAAACGGGATCGCGGTCGGCATGGCGACCAGCATCCCGCCGCACAATGTCGCGGAACTTTGCGACGCGTTGCGCTATCTGATCGGCACGCCCAACGCAGGGATTGAAAAACTGGTCGGCTTTATCCCGGGCCCCGATTTTCCGACCGGCGGCGAATTGGTCGAGAGCCGCGAATCCATCATCGAATCCTACCGCACTGGCAAAGGCTCCTTCCGCCTCCGCGCCAAATGGCACAAGGAGGATTTAAAGCAAGGCACATGGCAGATTGTCGTCACCGAAATCCCCTATCAGGTGCAAAAATCGCGCCTGATCGAGAAAATGGCCGATCTGTTACAGCTTCGTAAACTTCCTCTGCTCGACGACGTGAACGACGAATCCGCCGACGATGTGCGCGTGGTGCTGACACCCAAAAACCGCAATGTCGATCCCGCCGTTTTGATGGAATCCGTCTTCCGCCAATGCGATCTGGAAACGCGCATTCCTTTGAACATGAACATTCTGGACAAAGACTGCGTGCCCCGCGTGATGGATTTGCGCGACGTTTTGAAAGCCTATCTCGACCATCGCCAGCATGTCCTGATCCGCCGCTCGACTTATCAATTGACGCAAATCGAAACGCGGCTGGAAGTTTTGGGCGGCTATCTGATCGCCTTCCTGAACCTCGACAAAGTCATCAAGATCATCCGCACCGAAGACGAACCCAAACCCGTCCTGATGAAAGCCTTCGCCCTCAGCGACGCGCAAGCCGAAGCGATTTTAAACATGCGCCTCCGTTCGCTGCGCAAACTTGAAGAAATGCAGATCAAGGGCGAACAAAAAGCACTGGCGGAAAAGCAAGCCAGCCTGAAAAAGCTTTTGAAGAACGAAGACGTACGCTGGCAAATCATCGACGCCGAACTCGCCGAATTGAAAAAACGCTTTGGGAAGACCACGAAGCTTGGCGCACGCCGCACCCTCATCGGTGATGTCCCCGCAGAATTGGCTGTGCCTATGGATGCCGTGATCGAACGCGAAAACATCACCGTCGTCTGCTCCGCCAAAGGCTGGATCCGCGCCATGCGTGGTCATCTTGCCGCCGACGCGACAGCCCGCGCCGCGATCAAATACAAGGAAGGCGACGAAGAAGGCTTCATCCTCAACGCCGAAACAACCGATAAAATCCTGCTCTTCGCCAGCAATGGGCGTTTCTATACCCTGTCCGGCGACAAACTACCGCCCGGGCGCGGCTTTGGCGAACCCGTGCGCCTGATGGTCGATTTGCCGAACGAGGCTGACGTTATCGGCATGGTGCTCTATGCTCCCGATCAGAAATTTGTCGTCGCCGCCAGCGACGGGCGCGGCTTTATCGTCAAAACCGACGACGTTCTGGCGCAAACCAAAAACGGCAAACAGATTTTGAACGTCGACGAAAACACCAAAGCCGTAGCCTTCGCCTCCGTTGCCGGAGACTTTGTCGCCGTGATCGGCACCAACCGCAAATTGCTGCTTTTCCCCCTCGCCGACCTGCCGGAAATGACACGCGGACGCGGCGTGATCTTGCAAAAATACAGCGGCGGTCAGCTTTCAGACGTCAAAACCTTCACGCTCAAAGAAGGTCTAACCTGGCAATCCGGCGACCGAACCCGCACAGAAACCGACATCCGAGGCTGGAAAGGCGACCGCGCCCAAGCCGGAAAAATGGCCCCCAACGGATTTAATCGCAGCAACAAGTTTTAGAAACATCCTCAATCGTCATTCCGGTGTCCTGTCCACCGAAGCCTCTTGCGTAGGCGGAAAGCCGGAATCCAGCGGAGCGCGTCTGCGCGACAAGAGTACATCGGCGTTACGCGCAAAATTACCCTTTGTTCGATAGGATATGCCTACTGAAATGACAGCGCCTTCACAGCGGCCCTTATATCCTGAATATTCTGGCGTATGGGATCAGCATACTCGTTGTCCAGCTTATCTTGGAAAGTTCCTTTGATTACTTCATTAGGCGAAGCTCCTTTTAACCATAAGAGTGGGGCTTCACTTACACCTTCCGTGACAAGAGCAGGCAGATTAGGATCCATCATATCTATCTGTATCCTATGAAATGGCGCATTATTGGGTTCAAATCGATTATTTCTGCCATAACGTATTGTTATCGAATTGTTTCGAATAGAGACGTTGACGTCAACGTCAGATTTTGCGGCTAGATCATAGCGAATCTTTCGTTCATTTTTTCTCCGAGTATGAGCCTCTCCCACGCAGTGGAATATCGATTGGAGGAATTGCGTGTCTGAACAACATTTTCATCACTCATATGGAATCCTCCAAAAAATTGAAACGCGCACTGAAGGACTACCGACCGAAGGTCGGTAGGTTCAATCGCCCTGATGATTCTCAATGTAATTGAGGATTATCTCGTTTGTCACATTCCCGCTGGTCGTGCAGAAGTAGCCGCGGGCCCAGAATCTGCGGCCCCAGTAGCGTTTGCGTAATTCGGGGAACTCCTGCTGGATTTTGCGCGATGTGCAGCCCTTGATGCGCCGCATGTAATCGCTAACTGACACCTTCGGCGGTATCTCTACGAACATGTGGACATGATTGTCGGACAGTGCGCCCTTGATGGGCGTGACGCCAAGTTGCGCACATATCTGCCGGATAACATCGCGGATACGCAACCGCATCGCAGGCGTCAGAACTTTGTAGCGATACTTCGTTATCCAGACGACATGATAGCGATTGTGAAAAGTGGTGTGCGCTCCCGTAGAATACGTAGTCATTTTACACTCCAGAAAAAAGGTTACGCCCCTGCGGGTCGACCTTTTTTCTGGAGTGTAAAATGACTACGAAAAACAAGGACTAAAGTCCACCCTACCGACTAAAGTCGGTGGTTTTGCTCCCAAGACTTGGAAAATAAAAAAAGGGCACCCCCGACGTGCCGCTCACACGGCTTTCAGGAATGCCCTATGAAGAAAGGCCGATACTTACAACGCGCCGAACTTATAGCTGACGCCGACAAGGATCGAATTAACATGAACCTTGTTGCCGGAATCCGCCGAGTTCGAGCCAACATCAGAATAAGAAGGTAGCGCGCCGAGGTCGGTATACCTGTATTCCAAACGCCCGCCCCAATTTTCCGTCAAAGCGTATTCCGCGCCCGCACCCGCCGTCCAGCCGAGATGATTGGACGTGCTGCTTTTGTAATAAGGAGCCGCCCCAGCAACCGCGTACTTGGACTCCCAAGTCCCCCAAGCGGCACCGCCTGTTCCGAACACAACCAACTTATCAAACGCATAGCCCAAACGCCCACGCAAGCTTCCGTAACCGTCGACGCTGGTCGACATTTTGTATCCGGTAGGCCTGCTCGATCCAACGAGCTTCGCTGCCTGCCAATCCCCTTCAAGGCCAAGAACGACATGATCGATTTGATAGTTGTATCCCAAGAAACCGCCGCCTTGGATGCCGCTCAGGGCCGTAGAGTAAGGCAGTGGGAAAAGACCGGCATAATTCGATTGCACACCGGACGAGTTTCCCCACCCGTACCCAAGATCGCCGCCGATATAGGCGCCCGTCCAATTATGGCTACCTTGAGCCAGAGCATCCGCGGCATGAGCCGGTGAGGCAAGAACCGCAGCCACAAGGGCAAAAGCCAAAAGTTTGCGTGCAAACATCTTGATGTATCCTTTTCAAAGGTAAGGGGGCAAGAAAGAGGACACTCTTATCTCACAAACGAACAATTATGTCTATGTATACAGATGCTTCCAGAGTTACGAACAGGCTCTAAGCCCAGTGTAAATTGAGAATATTTTATACAACAAATGCCCATTTCCCAGCAAAGTAAGCTTTTTTTCACCTCTTTCTGCTAATAATGGCATTAATGAAAGAATTTTAACCATGAGAGCGCGTCCCAATCTTCGCGTTTTTCTGTTAGACTTCTCGCAGTTTTTTTAGTCATAAAACGGAGACAAAAATGGGCGCACTTGATTTCGGCAAAGTCAAAACGGCCGCCATTACTGGGGCCTTGATGGTTAACATCGCGGCAACGGCTCCTGCTCAGACAAAGAAGAGCGAAATTCCCGATGATACAAGAGGCATGCATACCGCTAGGGCCCCGCGTGAGGATGACACAGCCCCCTGGCTTGAGAAGAAGCCCTCCGTTACGGCTAAGCACGGGGCAAAAGCTGTCCCTCTGAAAAAACTTGGGCACGCAGAGGCAGACAAGCATATGCAGCAGAAAGGGAGAAAACCCATTGGAAATATAAGAAAAATGCCTAATTCTAAAATGAAGGCATTACTTGAGGATGACACGGCCCCTTGGCTGCTTGGGCACGATCCCTCCGTTACGACTAAGCACGGGACAGAGGCTGTCCCTCAGAAGAAACAAGAGAAACACGAACACGATCAGAAGAAGCTGCCCAACCAGCATAAAAAAGGGCTGACCCCAGGGTTTTAATACCCCGTCTTCCTGCAAAGAATACTACGGCGCGAATAATGTCGCGCCGTAGAATGCCAAATTTTATCCAACCAAAAACCGACGATTAGGCGGTTTTTTTATAAATTCTGGTAGCAGCGGAGCCCCCCCCCCGACCAAGAAATTATGATGCTATTCCCGCGCTTATACAGGTCAATACGTTAGCTGTTTTTTGCCGCTCCTTCGCCGCTCCGAGAAAATTGCCGTTTGTTTCCACCCACTACATACCACTCCCCGTTAATGACGAATGTGATTCAGACATCATCTCCTCCTAGAAATTCTTCCACTCCGCATCAATGTGCTACCTTATAACAGTACTTGGTGATCCAGAGAGCATCCCCATCAATCCTTCGCGCAAGGTTACATTAAGCACCAACCCCAGACGCTCATACAAATGCGTCGTGTCTCCGACCGACGCACGGATATCGCCCTTGCGCATTGGCGCAAAGTTATAGGGAATTGGGCAATTCACCAGGGCAGCGATAATATCCGCTAAATTCTGCACCGATGTAGCACGTCCCGTGCATATGTTCGTGACGTCGTGTCCCATGGGTTCTGTATTCAGCTTTTCCATCGCGGCAACAAAAGCCTTGACCGCGTCACTGACAAATACAAAATCACGCGTTTGGCTGCCATCGCCATAAATGGTAATTGGCAATCCGCGCTTCATCTGGTCGAAGAAGATCGAGATCACGCCGGAATAGGGAGAGCTTGGATCCTGTCGTGGTCCGTAAATATTGAACGGACGCATACCAATATTTGGAACTCCGTGGACATGCCAACCAACGCGGGCATGAAGGTCGCAGGCAAATTTATCGACCCCGTAAGCCGTTAGAGGCTGCTTGTCAGACGTTTCCTTGATCGGCATCACAGCGCTGTCGCCATAGACGGCTGCCGAAGATGTATAGACAACGGGAATACGCCCATGCGCACGACTGGCGGCCTGAAAAACATTGACTGTCGATGTTATATTGACTGTATGCGTATGCGCCCAGTCAATAACCGACTTCTCAACCGACGCCACGGCAGCAAGATGAAAACATCCGTCAATACCGACAAAAGCACGGTTGACAGTAGCAAAATCAGTAGTATCGCCTACGATGAGCTCAGCGGCCGCATTAAGATGCTCGCGCTTGCCAGTGGAAAGGTCGTCAAGAACCACGACACGATGTCCCTTGAGTACAAGCGCATCAACAAGATGCGACCCGATAAATCCGCACCCCCCCGTGACGAGATAACATTTCGACACCGTATTGTTAGCTGCATTATTCACAGTCATAAAAAACACCGTCATCCAAAGGAAATCAAACCTGATATGAGGTAAAGTCTATCAAATCACAAATGAAATATAGGGATAGTGACAAAACTACATCGCAGGAGCTTAAACTTAACAAAACCATTACTCAGGACTTTTATAATATGGACAATTATGATAGGAGCAAGTTTCTTGTGATAGCCGCTCCGACTACTAAACTGTTGCGTGAACTGACAGATATATTATTTCGAGTTTTACACAATTATTTGCTTAACCATGTTGGCAATACATGGTTTTTTACTTTAAACTTAGCTTGACCTTCAATAATCCCATTAATGGACAGGGCGTTATGCGTTACATCTCCTTGCTGATCGTCTTTATCTTTTCCACAACTCCTTTTGGGTTGGCCTATGGAGCAACAGATAATGCCAATGAAAAATACGCAATTTATTATTCCGACAAACTTTCAGTCGAAAGTTTTGCCCCTTATCAATTCCTCGTTTTCGATGGGACACACCACACATCTATTCCGCCCCTGAAAGAAAGCGGCAAACTTGTGATTGGATATATAAGCTTGGGCGAAGTCGAAGCGACAAGCCCCTATTTTTCCACGCTGAAAAGCC
>CAIXLI010000130.1 GCA_903920205.1 uncultured Pseudomonadota bacterium | reverse complement strand
GCCTTCGCCATGATGGCAAAATGCCCGATGCGCAGTAAGCGCTTACGTATTAAAAAGGATAAACCCCATGTTTGGAGCAAAGCGTCTTGTCGCTTGCCTTGTTGCCTCTACGCTTCTTTTTTCCTTGACCTCCTGCGGTCACGACCCGGGCGAACGTGCGCTTAGCGGCGCTGGTATTGGCGCGGGCGCAGGCGTAGGCGCAGCTGTCTTGGGGGCCCCCCTTCTTCCCGCCGTACTGATAGGCGGCGCAGTCGGCGCGGCGACAGGGGCGGCGACAAGCGACAGACAAATTGATCTTGGCAGATAAAGATGTTGCGTCCTTTCCCGTCAACCAGAGTCAACGAGGCAAAAACCATGATAAACGCAAACTATAAAGGCCCTATTATTTTCGCTGTACTTATTGTCGTCATCCTCGTGGCCTATGGCCTGCTGACCATGAAAGACAACCGCGATGTTTCGGACAAAGTAAGCGACGCTTATCACGAGCTTGAAGACCGCACCCCGGGGCAAAAACTGGGCGATGCCGTCAAGGATGCCGGAGACAAGATAAAGGAAAACACGGAACCAACGACTGCTCCGTAAGGAAACCTTTTCAAGGTTTTCGAGCGAACGTGTTTTTTAAGGAAAAAAAATGAAGTATCATGCGTTTAAGTTTGAACAAAAGATTCTTAATCTTGTCTTGCTAGGAACGCTTGCCGTTTTCAGCCCGTCCGTTTATGCGGACACCCCGCCTAGCGAGGAATCGGCCTCGGGGCGGATTATTGTGATGGAGGAAAACGACTATTTCGTCTCTCACAACGATAAAAACTATACACAAGGGATACGCATCGCTTATGTGTCGGGGCTTGTGACGCCGAAGGGCTGGTGGGATCATCCCTTTGGATTGCTGGGCGACACTTTTCCGGTTTTCGACGGCGGCGAACGCAAACGAAAATACGAATGGACGGTCGTTGGGCAAAGCCTTTTCACGCCGACCAACACAGCGCGGGTCAATCCCTCCCTGAAAGACCGTCCCTATGCCGCATGGCTTTATACAGGGGCTAGCCTGCTGCAAGACACCAACCAAGGCAACCACCACACGCTTGAAAACGCCGAATTGCTGATGGGCGTTGTGGGCCCTGCGGCGCTGGGCGACGTCACGCAAAACGATTATCACCAATTTATCAACGTCAAGCCTGCGCTAGGCTGGCAGAACCAGCTCAAGAACGAACCGGGCTTTATAGCGACCTACGAACGCAAATGGCGTTTTCAGGAACCCCTGATCGGCAATCTTGCCGTCGATGTTATTCCAGAACTTGGCGTCAGCGGCGGCAACGTCATGACCTATGGCGAAGCCGGAGGCATCGTCCGGTTTGGCCAGAATTTGGCGGCGGATTACGGCGTCAGCCGCATCCGCCCCAGCCTTTCCGGCACCGGTTGGTTCGATCACGACAAACTGGATGGCAAACTGGGCTGGTATGTATTCGCGGGAAGCCAAGGCCGCATCGTTGGTCACAACATTTTCCTTGATGGCAACAGCTTCGCGCAAAGTCCGAGCGTAGACAAAAAAATCTTTGTCGCGGATTTCATAGGCGGCGCGTCGCTATTCTGGTCCTCAGCGATGCGCGTTGATTTCATCATTACCGAACGAACCAAAGAATTCTACGGCCAACGCGGCTCCCCCGACCGCATCGGTGGCATCAATCTGGCGCTGCGATTATAGAGGGGCATGACAATTCCGCCGAAAAGGAATCCTTAGGCAAAACGATCCGCACGGTAAGGCGTCGGATCGCAAAAGGGAACCTCCCCGCAAAACATTTCCGCCAGCAACCGCCCCGAAGAAGGGCCGATCGTCAGCCCCGAATGCCCATGCCCAAAATTGAACCACAACCCTTTGTGTCGGGGTGTCGCCCCAATCACAGGCAGTGAATCGGCAAAACACGGACGGTTTCCAAGCCTTGCTTGACTTTCTTTTGCCTCCCCAAGGGGAAAAAGCTCACGCGCATAAGGCAAGACGCGCTCGATCTGCACAGGCGTAGGGGGCGCGTCCCTATCGGCAAACTCTGCCCCCGTCGTGATGCGAATACCCTGCTCCATAGAGCCAATCACATACCCAATATCCGTATCCACGACTGCATGCGCAAGCGTCGCCGCGCCGATGGCGGAAAAATGCCGACAATAACCGCGCTTTACCCCAAGCGGAAACGCATAGCCCAAAGACTTATATAAATCGGACGACCAAGGCCCTGCGCAAACGACGACTTGGTTCGCCTGAACCGCGCCCTGTTCCGTCTCAACATTCCACAAATCTTCGCTGATGTGTGTCAGAGCGCGTACGCCAGTCTTTTGAAAAATGCCGCCTTCACGCGCAAATTTCTCGGCATAAGCGGCAGTCACGGCGCAAGGATTCGTCAATCTAGCGCTGGAAGTCCACTTGACAGCCTTATGATAAACAGGGCGCACAAACGGCTCGATCTCGTGAAAAGCCGCAGCATCCATAACCTCGAAAGAGACGCCCAATTCCTGCGCCACCCTGCGCTCCAACGCGGCTCCCGCAAACGAGGCCTCGCTACGATGCAGTTTAACGCGCCCCGTGGCGGACAGATGGCGTTCGGCTTCCGTTCCGCGCATAAGCGCACGATGTTCGTCAAGCGCACAGGCGATAAGGGGGCGCAACAATTTTCCGTTATTCCGGCGGATGTCGATCCGTGACTTCAAATAAAAATCGGCAATCCACCCCAGATAATGCGGTAAGCTTGAATAATGAAAGCGCACAGCCGTATCGGTGTCCAAAAGAATACGCGCCATATGTTTATACGAAGGCGGACTAAACGGCAGCACATAAGATGTTTCGATAATGCCGCTATTGCAAAACGAAGTTTCCTGCCCCGCCCCACCGCGATCAATCAACAAAACTTTCTTGCCGCGCATCAACAAATGCAGTGCCGTCGAAACCCCGACAATTCCCGCGCCGACAACGGCAACATCATAACAATCGCGCACGCATAACCTCTTTTCATTCTCGTGGGATAGAAAGACTATGCCGAGAAAGTTAATATTATTATGACTTGAGGTGAAGCATTTGCCGACACACCCCCCATGATCGGCGAGCCATTTCAGGATAAGTAGGGGCAGTCGCTTCGTCGGAACGTTTGAAAAGTTTCTTGGCAACCGTAAAATTGCCCTTCGCAAAAAGGGCATGTTGCACCACGGCAGGCCAGTGACCACTCACAATATTCCCCACCAGCATGTCGAGGGAGGCTACCCCCGACAAAACGCGCCCCAACCCTATCCGTTCCTGTGCTGTGCGGGCACGAAGCGCATTATTCGTTTGAATAAAGATGGATAAGGCCAGAGACGCAAACCCAAGCTCCGTATAGACGTTAATGGGGGAGCCATGCCCCATCGCGCTTGGAAAAAGCCCCGTACCGATCAATCCAAAAGAGGAATACAAAGGCGAAAAAGTTAAAAGGTTAGCAGCAATATCAATGGCCTTTTCAAAACGTTTTGTGAGGGTTTTTGCTGCAAGGGCAAAACCGCTTTCCCGCCAAGCCTTGGCGGGATCGGTAATCCAAAGTTTGGCTTTCTCGCTTTTGCTCCACACCAAAGCTTGCATTTTGTTGCCCATACCAAAGCAAGTCGTCGCCCATGCCGTACAGACAAGCTTGCTCGCCATTTCTGTCGACAGGGGTTGCCCGCTTATCCAAGCCCCAATGCCAAAAGCGCCAACCACTGCCGCGATGCCAAAAAGACTGGCCGCCGACATATTCAACGGACGTGCCACATTGCTAGGGTCTTTAAGGGAGGAATACGCCGTCCCCACGCACGCGAGTCCCCCTAAAGCCGCCGTCGCAACAGCAGCAGGGATAGATAAAGGTGCCAGAGCAAGAGCCAAGGGAATAAACATCCCCATATGCCCGACCGAATAAACGAAGCCCGGACTATTCCAAAGTTTATTGATTCTACAACCCGTAGTTGACAAAGCGTTTTGTCTAAAATTGCACTCCATAATTCTTTTCCTTCTTTATGTGAGCTTTACGCAACGCGGTTAAGCGAATTCGTAATGTTAATTGGATAAAATACAGAAAGCCCCGTCAGCGCGACCTTATCCGCAATCTCACGCCCCAAGAAGTTTTTGCCCAAACGAGCAAAGCGTTCAGGCAGGTCGGTGACGAGAAAAGAATCTCTCCCCGCTTGCTCCTGCGGATTAGTGACCCCGCGTGCCGTTAGCAAATCCATCACCGCCCGCGCCGTGACCGAAGCACTATCGACGATGCGGACATGCGGCGCACAAAGTTTCCGCATCACGGGTGCCAAGAGCGGAAAATGCGTACAGCCCAAAACCAGCGTGTCATAGTCGACCGTCAGCCGCTTCAGATAACGTCCGATCACCGCTTCCGCTTCCTCTCCCTCGCACCAACCTTCTTCAGCCAAAGCGACCAGCAAATTACACGCCAACATCTGTACCTCGGCATCGGGACGCAGGCCATAGATCATGTCGGTATAAATGCCAGAACGCACCGTCCCCTCTGTCGCCAGAACGGCGATACGTCCGTTTTTTGTCGCCTTCACGGCGGCTTCCGCGCCCGCCGCGATCACGCCGCAATAGGGCAAGTCCGGCACGTCGCGTTGCAAAGCCTCCAACGCATGAGCTGAGGCCGTGTTGCACGCGACCACCAGAAATTTTATCTCCTTCTCGCGCAACAACTGCGCCGCGCTGACGGTATAGCGTTCCACCGTCTCTTTGCTTTTGGTGCCGTAAGGCAGCCGCGCCGTGTCGCCCAGATAAATAAAATCTTCATGCGGCAAGGCCTCGCGCAACGCACGATAAACGGTCAACCCCCCGACGCCGGAGTCGAAAACACCGATAGGATTTTGGGACGACATTAGGCCGCCTTCAAAAACCCGTCGCGGCGGAACATGTCCTTGATACCGCGAATGGCCTGACGGGTGCGTTCTTCGTTTTCGATCAACGCAAAGCGCACATGCGTATCGCCGAATTCACCAAACCCGATGCCGGGCGAAACCGAAACCTTCGCTTCCGTAATCAGCTTCTTTGTGAATTCCAAAGAACCGAGATGCGCGTAAAATTCGGGAATTTGCGCCCAAATATACATTGCCGCCTTGGGCTTCTCGACCATCCATCCCGCTTCGTGCAGACCTTTGACCAACACATCGCGGCGGCTTTGATAGGTCGCGCAAATCTTCTCCACGCAATCCTGCGGCCCTTCCAAAGCGGCAATCGCCGCCACCTGAATGGGGGTAAAAGTCCCATAATCGTTATAGCCCTTGATGCGCCCTAACGCATGAACAAGGTCTTTATTCCCGACCATAAAGCCGACGCGCCATCCCGCCATGTTATAGCTTTTGCTCATCGTGAAAAATTCCACGGCGATATCTTTCGCGCCCGGAACCTGCATGATGCTTGGGCATTTCCATCCGTCAAAGCAAATATCGGCATAAGCCAGATCGTGAATGACATAAACGCCGTATTCCCGCGCTAACGCCACAATGCGTTCAAAGAAATCCAGCTCGACGCATTGCCCCGTTGGGTTGGCGGGGAAATTCAAAATCAACATCTTGGGCTTGGGAATCCGCGAACGTATCGCCTTTTCCAACTCGGCAAAGAAATCGACGCCCGGCACTAAGGGCACCTGCTGAATATCCGCCCCTGCGATCACAGGGCCGTAAATATGAATGGGATAGCTGGGGCAGGGCACAAGCACGCTGTCGCCGCGATCCAAAGTCGCCAAAGTCAAATGCGCGATG
This sequence comes from uncultured Pseudomonadota bacterium, assembly GCA_903920205.1. Classification (GTDB taxonomy): domain Bacteria; phylum Pseudomonadota; class Alphaproteobacteria; order UBA9219; family UBA9219; genus CAIXLI01. The sequence goes on along the minus strand of CAIXLI010000130.1, from coordinate 10,121 downwards.
CCTTCTTTCGACCCTATCGTAACAATCGCCTCGGTCTCGGGATCGAGATCAACCTCATAGCGTTTTTTATACCACGAACAAATGGCGCGGCGTAGGCGCGGAATGCCCTTGGAAACCGAATAGCCATGGGTGTCAGGACGTTTGACCGTTTCGATCAATTTGGCGACAATATGCGGCGGCGTCTCGCCGTCGGGATTGCCCATGCCGAAATCGACAATATCCTCACCCCGCCGACGCGCCGCCAGCTTAAGCTCGGAAGTAATATTAAAAACATAAGGGGGAAGTCGCGAAACGCGGGAAAAATCAGTCGACAAAGCGACCATGGAACACCTCAATACGTAAGCGCCTGAAACCGTTCAAGCGACGATCGCCCCTTTTCTGCGCGACAAAACGAACCTAACGTGATCGAGGGGGGTGATGCAAGAGGGTTTTTGAAAGACAATAAAAAACGCCGTTCCCGCCTGCGCAGGAACGACGTTTTGATAAAGCAGAAAGTCCGGCGCCTACGCCGCCGCCTTCTTCTTCGCATCTCGGCTCATAATGAACCACTGCTGCGCGATGCCCAGCAGGTTGCTCCATGTCCAGTAAATCACCAGCCCCGCAGGCATCCGCACCAGCATATAGGTGAAGATCAGCGGCATGAACATGAACATCTTGGCCTGCGATTTATCGGCAGGTTGAGGCGACATCTTCTGTTGCAAGAACATGCTCAGCCCCATCAGAATCGGCCACGCGCCGATATGAAGCGCCATCGGCAAATCGACCGGAATCAACCCGAACAAGGTCAAAACGGAAGTCGGATCCGCCGCCGACATATCGTGAATCCATCCATAAAACGGCGCTTGGCGCATTTCGATGTTGACGTACAACACCTTGTAGAGCGCAAAGAAAATCGGAATCTGAATCAAAGTCGGAAGACAGCCGGACAGAGGGCTGACTTTCTCGCGTTTATACAAATCCATCATTTCTTGACTCTGGCGCACTTTGTCGTCGGCAAAGCGTTCCTGAATGCGCTTTGTTTCCGGCTGTATCGCCTTCATGCGCGACATCGAATGATAGGATTTCAGCGATAAAGGCAACGTCACCAGTTTCAGTAAAACGGTGAACAGCAAAATCGCCAATCCGATGCTCCCAACCGCATGTTCCAGAGACGCCAACAGATAAAGGAAGGGCCGCGTCAGGAAATAGTACAAGCCAAAATCAATGGCGCGATCAAAATGCGGAATATTGTATTGCTCGGCATAGCGGTCGAGAAGCTTAACCCGTTTAGCCCCCGCGAACAGATGCGACACACGCTCGATAGTGCCCCCTGCTTCCACCGTCACGGCGTTCCCGCGAAAATCGCTTTGAAAGAAGCCCATCGACGGATCCGAAGCACCAGCGCGGTTATAAGCAAACTCGGCGGTCAGCTTTTCATCCTGCGGGGGAATCATCGCCACCAGCCAATATTTGTCGGTGATGCCGAGCCAGCCGCCCGTGCTGTCCAAAACCTTTTTCTTGTCGTCCACCAGCTTCTTGTATTTGAACTCTTCCAGCGTGCCGCCCAACACGCCCAAAGCGCCTTCATGCACAACGGAACGCCCCAAGGTCGCCGGAATGCCCTGACGCGCAACCGTGCCAAAGGGGTATAAAGTCACAGGCGCGGCACCCGTATTGGAAACGCGGTCGGTGATCGTAAACATCGCCTGAGCATCCACCGCGATGGTGCGGTCAAAGGTCAATCCCTGTCCGTTATTCCACGTCAGGCGCACCGAATGATCGGGTGTCAATTTCTGGCTGTCGGCTTTCCACGGCGTTTCCGCTGTCGGCACAGCGACCGACGCCTGATCCGCGAGCCAGTTGAATTCCGCAAAGTAAGAAGTATGGGGCTGCGCCGAACCCGAAGGCGACAGCAGAATAATCGCGGGCGAAGCCTTGTCTTGCGTCTCCCGATAAGTGGTCAAGGACAAATCGTCAAGACGAGCCCCTTTCAAATTGATCGACCCCGCCAGTTCAGGAGTCTCAATCGTGACGCGCGGGCTGTCTTTTAAAGCCAGTTCGCGGTCGCGCAGATTTTGTGGGGCGTCCGGCGACAAGACTTCTTTGCCAGGGGTGGTCGCAAGCTGCTGCGCCAAATACTGGCTGTGCAAAGCGGCCTGATGTGGCTTCACATAGACATACTGAAAGCCGATCAGGATGCCGAAAGAGATGATGATAGCGAGAAAGATGTTATTGTTCATTGCACAATCTTGAAACGGGATTAAGGTCGGTGTTTGAGGTATCAGGTATTTGGGGTCAGGAAAAGGTATAATAGTCCGTCCGCTTAAAAACCTGAAAAAATTCTTCGCCGCCCAGCCGTAACAACCAAAACCTCCCCTGCAGACGCGGCCAAGAGTTTTTTCTTTTTTTTAAGTTGACGCAGTAAAATAAGGAGGATTTCTAACTTGTCGAGTCCCATAGCCCTCTTTTTACGCGCCCTGATATGGCTCTATCGACACAGCCTGTCTTTGTTTTTAGGGCGGCATTGCCGATTTTTGCCCACTTGTTCGGCCTATGCCGACGAAGCCTTGCGCGTGCATGGGGCGGTCAAAGGCTCAAAACTAGCCATCAAACGCTTTTGCCGCTGCCACCCCTGGGGAGGACATGGCTTCGATCCTGTGCCTCCTCCCTAAAGATTTCCGCCTTTTTCAATTTGACGTTCCCCCGCATGAATGCGATTTGTAAGCTCATGAATTTTTCATCCCTGCGCCTATCTGTTGCTTCCCTCACAACCTATCTTCGTCGCGCCACTGGTTGGCGGCGGGCAGGGCTGGCTTTCGTCTTCGGCAGCGTGATGGCGCTGACCATGCCGCCCTTCAATGTTTTTCCTTTGTTATGGGTATGCTTTCCTGCGCTGATTTTTCTTTTGCAAGGCGTTGAAACAAAAAGACAAGCCTTTCTCACTGGCTGGAGCTTCGCCTTCGGATTCTTTGTTTTTGGGCTTTACTGGATCGCCGCGTCGATGTTCGTGGATATCAAGCATTTCTGGTGGGCGGTACCGCTTTCCGTCGCCGGATTGCCTGCATTTTTCGCTCTGTATTACGGCATAGTGGCTGTCGCGGCGCGTAAAATCGGCCTGTCTGGCCTTGGGGGCGCGGTGGCGTTCGGCTTGCTGTGGTTTCTGGGCGATTATGCCCGTGGGCATGTGGTGACAGGGTTCCCGTGGAATCTGATTGGCTATGCGTGGTCGGGCGTTTTGCCTGTTTTGCAAGTCACCAGCGTTATCGGCATTTATGGTCTGACGCTTACCACCTGCATTGCCGCCAGCCTTCCCGCCTGCCTTGGCGACAAATCAAAATCCGTTCGCGTGGTTTTTGCCTTCAGCCTCATCCTCTTCGCCGCCTTGGCACTCGGCGGAGAAATTCGCCTTCAAACGACAAAGATAGACTCGACCCCCGATGTGCGTCTGCGTCTGGTGCAACCCAACGTTGATCAAGCGCATAAATGGCGCAACAGCGAACGCGAAAGCCACTTCAACACCTTGCTCGATCTTTCGGCGGCAAAAGGAGAAAAACACGTCACGCATGTTTTCTGGCCTGAAACCGCCTCGACTTATTACCTCAGCGAAGACACGTTTCGCCGCAAAGAAATCGCCGCTAGAATTCCGGCAGCCGCCGCCGTCATCACCGGCGTCGTCCGCCGTGATTTGGACAAAGACGGCAATACGCGTTTTTATAATTCCCTCGTCGCCGTCGATGGTTTGGGGCGTCTTGTCGCGGGTTACGACAAAGCGCATCTTGTTCCATTCGGCGAATTCATGCCGCTGCGCAAGATCATTCCCTTGCCCACCTTGGCTGCCAGCAGCGCGGATTTCAGCGCGGGGCCAGGAGCCAAAAGCCTGCGCGTACTCGGGCTGCCGCTCTTCAGTCCGTTAATTTGCTATGAAGCGATTTTCTCCGGCGCTGTTATTGATCGCGACGACCGCCCCGATTTTATGGTCAATCTGACTAATGACGGATGGTACGGGCGCACAACAGGGCCTTATCAACATTTCGCCATCGTGCGCGTTCGCGCGATTGAGGAAGGCCTGCCGATTCTCCGAATCGCCAACACGGGAATTTCCGGCGTCGTCGATCCTCTGGGACGGATTCAGGCAAGGTTGGGGTTGGGAAAACAGGGCTTTATCGACAGCGATCTTCCCAAGGCGATTCCGTTAACCCTATGCGAAAAATGGCAAGAACTTCCTGTTTGGAGTGAATTTTCTCTCTTTGCCGCAATATCGACCCTTATTCGCTTGAAAAAAGCAAGAAAATTACGCCTATAACTCTGCCTCCGTTCTTGATTTGCATACCCAAACACTCTACCTAAGATGGTATCCGTTGAAAGAATACGTTCGAAGCCTTATTGCCGCCTCTTTTTTCATACATGGATATTACTATGATTGCGACAACTGAAAAGAAAACAAAGAAAACGGAGCTTCGCTCCGAAAACCCAGATCCCGTCGACATCCATGTCGGGGCGCGTTTGCGCATGCGCCGGAATCTTATTGGTCTTAGCCAGGAACAATTGGGTAAATCTCTGGGCCTGACCTTCCAGCAGATTCAGAAATATGAACGCGGAATCAACCGCATGGGGTCCAGCCGTCTGTTCCAGATCGCCAAAACTTTGTCCGTGCCCGTGGCATATTTCTTCGATGATATGCCGACCTTGTTGGATATGCCCAGCCAGCCAGGCTTTGCGGAAAGCGAGCAAGCGCCTTTGGAAAAAGCCTCCGCGCTGGAACGGCAAAACGATCAAGATATCATGCGCCGCCGCGAGACTCTGGAACTCATTCGCGCCTACTATCGTATTCAAGACGGCAAGCAACGCCGCAAGGTTTACGAACTGATCCGTTCGATGTCGGATGAAGTCTAATACCAGCGGTCAAAAGTTATGACCCTTGGTATAAGTTTCTATTCTGGCGCGTTTAGCATTGCGCCTAAATCGCGTCCGCCCAAAACATGGACATGATAGTGCTGCACTTCCTGATGCGCCTCGACCCCTGAATTCGAGATTAGCCTATAGCCTCCGGCGGCGATCTCCGCCGCCGTAATCACATGCAAAACCGCGCGATGAAAACCAGCAATTTCGGCATCGTCCGCGCTGGAAACAAAGTCGTCATAAGTCGTATAGGGCCCCTTGGGAATAACCAGAACATGCGTTGGCGCTTGCGGGTTGATGTCATTAAATGCGAGCGCGAAATCGTCTTCATAGACTTTTTTACACGGGATCTCGCCGCGCAAAATTTTAGCGAAAACGTTGCTGGAATCATAGCTCATCGGCGCTCTCCAAAAGGGGAAGTATGGAGCAAGGCTACAAAACCCTACGCTTTCGCACAACAAAAACAAAACGCCGTCCTTCCCGCTTTATGAAGGAGCAGAAAAAACGGCGTTAAGAGCCCTATTTATTAAGCAAAATACTGTCCGCCATTGACCGTAAAGGTGGCTCCCGTCGCAAAAGCGGCCTGATCCGATGCCAAAAAAACAACCATTGCCGCGATTTCCTCGGCCTTGCCCAGACGCTTGACGGGGATCTTCTCGACAATCTTGCTCAAAACCTCAGGCGACACGGCACGCACCATCTCCGTGTCGATATAGCCCGGGGCGATCGCGTTGACCGTAATGCCCTTGCTCGCCGACTCTTGCGCCAAAGCCTTGGTGAAGCCGATGATGCCGGCCTTGGCTGCGGAATAGTTCGTCTGCCCCGCTTGCCCCGCCTGACCATTGATCGAACTGATGCTAATGATGCGCCCGAACCCGCGTTCGCGCATGCCCTCGATCACATTGCGCGACATGTTGAACACAGAATCCAAATTAGTGTTCACAACTTCATGCCAATGCTTCAGCGTCGTTTTGTGCAAGAACGCATCGCGCGTAATGCCCGCATTGTTGACCAGAATATCGACGGGGCCCAGCGCCTTCACAATATGCGCCAAGCCTTCCTTGCATCCGTCAAAATCGCCGACATCAAATTTGAAAGCGGGAATGCCTGTCTTCTCGGTGAACTTCTTCGCCGCTTCGTCGTTGCCCTGATAAGTTGCCGCGACTTTGTATCCCGCATGCTTCAAAGCTTCGCAAATCGCTTCGCCGATGCCGCGCGTGCCGCCTGTTACTACTGCTACTCTCTTCATTTCTCTCTCCCTTATTTTATGAGGACAGGGGAGGGGAAGAACCGAACGTCCTTCCTCCTCCCTTTGATCCTTTATCTTTCGACGCACATAGCGATGCCCATGCCGCCGCCAATGCACAAAGTCGCCAAGCCCTTTTTCGCCTGACGCTTCTGCATTTCGTGAAGCAAGGAAACAAGAATGCGTGCGCCAGAAGCCCCGATAGGATGCCCCAAAGCGACAGCCCCGCCATTGACGTTGACCTTGGACAGATCCCAACCCATCTCCTTGTTCACGGCGCAAGCCTGAGCCGCAAAAGCCTCGTTGGCTTCGATCAGATCGAGATCGCCGATCTTCCATCCCGCCTTTTCCAACGCCTTGCGGCTGGACGGAATTGGCCCCGTGCCCATAATCGCAGGATCGACGCCCACGGTCGCCCAAGACGCGATACGCGCCAAAGGAGTGATGCCCCGCTTCGCCGCGTCTTCTTCGGTCATCAACACAAGCGCCGCCGCCCCGTCATTCAACGACGAAGCATTCCCCGCCGTCACAGTGCCGTCTTTGGTAAAGGCTGGCTTCAATTTCGCCAAAGCCTCCAAAGTCGTTCCTGCGCGAGGGCCTTCATCCTGCGCAAAGGTAATATCGCCCTTGCGGTTCTTGATAATCACGGGAATAATTTCATCGACAAAACGCCCTGCCTTGATCGCGGCCTCGGCCTTGTTTTGCGACGCGACCGAAAATTCATCCTGCATCTCGCGGGTAATGCCAAATTGCTTGGCGACGTTTTCCGCCGTAATCCCCATGTGATAATCGTTGAAAATATCCCACAGCCCGTCCTTGATCATCGTATCGACCATTTCGGCAGGGCCAAATTTCGTGCCCGAACGCAGATACAGGGCATGAGGCGAAAGGCTCATGCTCTCCATGCCGCCCGCAACGACAATCGACGCATCGCCCGTCTTGATCGACATAAACCCGTTAGCGACAGCGCGTAACCCCGAACCGCAAATCTGGTTGACGGCATAGGCCGAACGTTCGACCGGAATCCCCGCATTGACGGAAGCCTGACGCACAGGCCCTTGCCCTTGCGCCGCCGCCAGAACATGCCCCAGAACGGTTTCCGAAACTTCGTCCGCCGCAGTCTTGGCGCGAGACAAAGCCTCCTTGATACAAAGCGTCGCCAAAGACGACGCTGTTTGAGTGCCGAGCGCGCCGTTAAAAGTGCCGATAGCCGTCCGAACGGCGCTGGCGATAACAATGGAAGAGGCCATTAGAAATATCCTTGATTCAGGGGTGAAGCTCACGAACAGACCAAAGTGACAGTAGAGCCGCCACCCAAGTGAATCAAGGGAGCAAGGGTGCACTGCACAAAGCCCCACCACTTCGAATTTTTACCACCTTAAATTCTTCGTCATTCCGTGTTCGCGCTTCGCGCACCACGGAATGACAAGTCTTGGGAATTAACAGGTATTAAGTCGCCGAAATTTTCTCCCATGACGTTCCCTCCTCCGCCCTCTATACTCTTCCCATGTCCCAACCAGCCGCCTCCTTATTCGATCATTCCACCCCCCGCCCCTTGGCGGACAAGTTGCGCCCTCGCAGTTTGGCGGAGGTCGTGGGCCAAGATCATGTCCTCGCACCCGACGCGCCAATCGGAAGAATGATCGCTGCCAAAAGGCTGGCCTCGCTTATTCTATGGGGAACCCCGGGCTGCGGCAAAACAACGATTGCGCGTTTGCTGGCGGATGCTGCCGGACTCTTTTTCGAACCTGTTTCCGCCGTGGCATCCGGCGTCGCCGAAATGCGCAAAATTTTTGAAGCTGCCGCCAACCGCCGCGCTACGGGGCAGGGGACTTTGCTCTTCGTTGACGAAATTCACCGCTTTAACCGCGCCCAGCAAGACGTCCTGCTCCCCTATGTCGAAGACGGAACCGTGACGCTGGTCGGGGCGACGACCGAAAACCCGTCTTTTGAACTTAACGGCGCGTTGCTCTCCCGCTGTCAGGTTCTGGTTCTCAACCGCTTGGACGAAGCCGCGCTGGAACTGCTCCTGCAACGCGTCGAAAAAGACGCGGAACGCGTTCTCCCCCTGACATCCGAAGCCCGCGCCGCGCTTAAAGCGATGGCGGACGGCGATGGGCGTTATATTCTGGTGATGGCGGAAGAAATCCTCTCCCTTCCCGAAACCCGCACGCTCGACCCGACGCAACTAGCCGCCTTTGTGCAACGCCGCCGCCCTCTGTATGACAAAGCGCAAGAAGGCCACTACAATCTGATAAGCGCGTTGCATAAATCCCTACGCGGTTCCGATTGCGACGCGGCTTTGTATTGGTATGCGCGGATGATCGCGGGCGGCGAAGACCCGCGCTATATCGCCCGCCGCCTGACGCGCTTTGCCAGCGAAGATATAGGTCTGGCTGACCCCCAAGCCCTTCCCCTCGCGCTGGCGGCATGGCAGGGGTATGAGCGCATGGGAAGCCCCGAAGGCGAATTGGTTTTGGCGGAACTGGTGATCTATCTGGCGACCGCGCCGAAATCGAACGCCGCCTATGTCGCCATCAACACGGCGATGCAAGCCGCCAAACAATACGGCTCGCTGATGCCGCCGAAACATATTCTGAACGCGCCGACCAAATTGATGCAATACATCGGCTATGGCGAAGGATACCAATACGACCCCGACAGCCCCGAAGGCTTCTCCGGCCAGAACTATTTCCCCGAAGGTATGACCCGCCAAAACTTCTACCGCCCCGTCGAACGAGGCTTCGAACGCGAAATCCGAAAAAGGCTGGATTACTGGGCGGAACTACGCGCTAAGAAACAAACAAAAAGCTAAAAGACCCCCCCTTCTTCTCGAGGGAAGGAGGCGGGGGATGAGGCATTCCGCAAGAGCAATGCTCATTGATTATGCGTAATGTTGCCGCAAAATCGATCACAGAAAACCAGAGCCTAACCGTTATGCACACCGAACGTCGTGATAAATTTCTGCATTTTATTCAGGGAAGATTTCCTCGGTAGAGAATACCCCATCGTCTCCCGCATTTTTTCAGCCGCCTCGACCCCATAAATTTCATTAAACTCCGGCCTGCTTGCATAATAGACAGCAAGTTCGGGATTTGTTTCCGCCGTCGCGGAAAGATAATCGCCTAAAAACCGCATGGTGGTTGTTTCAAAAGCCGTGGCTTGTCCTATTTCCATGGCTTTCGTATGGGCTTGCAACGCCAACTCAAAAATATGGGCAAGGGGAAGCCGCGGATTCGTCGTCTCGGCGGCGGAAACAAGCATAATCCATTTCTTCAATCCATTGGCGCTATCTGTTTTTAAAATACGGGCAGAAACAGCCTCAAGCCCCTTTTTTGTCGCCTTCACTTTCTTGCACAAGTTATGCCATCTTTCTTTTCCTTGGGACGTAGAAATATCCAGCCCTTTATCTTTCCGATAAGCCTCAATAATTCCTTTGACGGGATAGCTAAGCTGAGGATGGAAGGAGGCAAAAACGACAGACCTCTGCGCCGAGGTATCATCTGCGATGCCCAGGCAAGCAGCCCATCTTTGAACGGCATTTTCTTTCAAGGATCCTTCGGGCGACGCATAACATGCCGCACGGTAAAAGGCAGAGAGAGCCGCAGGATAGAATCGTTCTTTTTCTAAACGCGTCGCGACAATCAGAAGTGGGGAGATAAAATAAGGGTTAGTTTTTGCCAACACCGCCAGCCTTTCCGCGGCGATCATCATGTTTTCTTTGTTTTCAGCCTCGATGGCCTCGGCAGCAAAATCTAATACATTTGTTCTTGGCATTTCTAATTCCTTTTTAACAATAAATCCGTCAACAAAAGACGGCGATTATTTTCTTTCAATTCAATCCTTTTATACTCGAAACACAGAATTCTCGCCAAACTATTCGTAACTGCCTAGCCCCTAATTAGCCAGACAAGGCAGGAATAAGGTCGTCGGTCCGGGAAGATAGGGCTTTGAGAATGTCCCAGTCCTGTTTTCGAGCCGTGGATATGACGGAGCG
>CAIXLI010000129.1 GCA_903920205.1 uncultured Pseudomonadota bacterium | reverse complement strand
GCCAATCGCTCATCGCCAAAGTCCCCCACATAGTGCGGTTCTCTGATTTTGGCCTTTGTCATCGGCTTCTTCTCCCGGGTTGCTTCAACCCAACCAGAGAATCAATCTTCCTCTCTGAAATCAAACAATTATTTCAAAAAAGATGTGTGCATCCCGTAGGCGCGGGGGGGGGCGCATTTTGTACCAGACCACCAGTTTTTCTAGGCCGTCTTGCAGCGTGGGAAGGTCGCGGGGCAGGGGCAGGGCGTCGTGGCAGACGGTCGCTATGACTGTCGGACTATAGCGGAGTCCCAATTCGCGTACGGCGTCCCTCCAGCGCCGATAGGCTGCTTCTTCGGCATCACTACGTTCATGTTCGGCGCGGGAAAAATCGCGGGCGTTTGACATGCCGGTATAGCTGCCGCTGACATGCGCCGCGATGGCGGCGGCGTGATAATCGGCTTTGAATTTTAGGCCTGCTGCGATTTGAACCTCGTTCAGAAAACGTTTGATGCCCAGAACGTCGAGAATATGTTCCTCGGTCGCCCTTGCCGCAAGCACGCCTGCGCGGTCGGTCAGTTCCAGCGCTCGCCCCGAATGTTGCCAGCGTTCGGGCGTGCCGTGATCGCCGCCTCTTGCGATTTTGCGTAATCTTTTGTCGGTCGAAACGGGAGCGCGGCGGGTGCGGGATACCATGGGTCCTCCAAAAAAAGGGAAGCGGGGGGGGGCATGATTTATCCCAATATTATGTCGAGGTCAAGGAAATTTCCCATTCTTCTTGGGGCCGCGACGGGGCGGGATCCTTTTGGCTTTTACTTTCACGGGGGGCGCATTACAATTCGGTCCGTGCACTATAACAAGGAAAGGATTTTATGATGAGAACACAAGCTGAAAATATCGAGGCACAAGTCCCCACTTCTGTGCTTTGGTCTATTGTTACAGGTAATCCGACAGCGAAGGAAACCGTCACTGCTGATTATGTGCGGGTTCTTCATCTTTTGAATCCGGCTATCGGGGAGCAGGGAGAGATTGCAGGAGCAAGGTTAGATGATTTGCTTAAAGGGTTTGCCAAATCCTCCCTCTCCATCTTGTATCCCGACCTTGTCGACACGAAAACGGAAGCCGCGGCGATTAAAGAAATGGGTTCCTCTCTAGCGGTTACGGAGGTGCGTCCGTGTTGTTGCCAGAGAGTGGGTCAGCTGTTTGCCGTTCGAGTGCCGACAGCTTCTTTGTAATCACGCAGGCACTTTACTTCCTTTTGATTTACGGCGGCGACGCCCTAAGCTTTTGCGCTTGCGCCAAACATGCCGCGCGGTCGGCGCGGAAGTCGGTTTCGCGCCACCATGTTTCGACGGCGCGGAGACTCTCGCCAATGCGGGGGCCAGCGGGGATGCCCTGTTTGACGATGTCTTCGCCTTTAATCGGGAAAACAGGGTTTTCCCATGCGTCGATTGTGGCGAAAGCCTCCGTCACGTTTTCGCCGTTTAACAGTGCGGCGGCGCAGCAAAGTTCTGTGCCATAATCGTAAATCATATTGCGCAGGGTGGCGGGGGCGATGTTGCCGCGCAACAGGCTCGGCAGGACAGCGAGAACGCGCAGAGTTTCGGTGTCGCGTTTGGAAAGTTTCAGCCGTGCGGCAACAGACGCGGCGATAGCCTCATCAGGGGGCAAAAGGGCCCCCAGCCGCACCCATGCCGAGGGCGGGGTGTTGTGTCGTTTTTCCGTTTCAAGCAGAGTTTGTAGGTGAGCGAGGTCGGTGGCTTCCGGCAGGCAATGCTGTGTTATGCCGCCTTCTACAATGAGGCGCCATGCGGGGAGCGGATTTTCTGCGGTCAGTAATTTGGCGACTTCATGGGCGATGCGTTCGGCGGATAGATGGGGGATGAGCGGGGCTAGCTCGCAACAGGCGCTGAGGGAGTCTGCATCCGGTTCTTCTTTGCCGAAAAAGGCGGTGAAACGAAAGAAGCGCAGGATTCGCAAAACATCTTCGCGGATACGGGCGCGGGCGTCGCCGATGAAGCGTACGCGCCCGGCTTTTGCGTCTTCCTCGCCGTTGTAATAATCGTAGAGGAGTCCTTCGGCATCGACATAAAGCGCGTTCATGGTGAAATCGCGCCGCGCGGCGTCTTCGCGCCAATCATCGGTAAAAGCGACTTGGGCGTGGCGTCCGTCTGTTTCAATGTCGCGGCGCAGAGTCGTAATCTCATAGCCGACATGGTCGATGATCGCCGTGATCGTGCCATGCGCCAATCCGGTCGGTGCGGTTTTGATAGAGGCCTTTGCCAGAATCTCCATCACGCGGTTGGGCGGTAGCGTTGTCGCTAGGTCGATATCGCCGACTTTGCGCCCGACGAGAACGTCGCGCACCGCGCCGCCTACGACACGCGCTTCTCCCCCTTCGCGCAGGGAGGTCTGAAGGCGCTGCACGGCGGGGGTTAGAATTTGTGCGCGTTGTTCTTTGTCGAGGGGTTGCGTCACGACACGATGATCCTGTGTTTGACCAAATTCAGCATAGGCACGTCATGGGGATAATTGCCGTAACCAAAGCTTTCGTCAAACGGGCCGTTGGCGGTCAGCCATGCGCCGACGCGTTTGGCCTTGGTCTGGCGTACGCAGTTGCCGTGGGTCATCTCGCCCGTCACGATGCCGTTTTCGACGCCGATATCGGTGCAGAGGACCGCGTCGTGCGGAAAACCTTTCAGAAGTTCGGGCAGATAAAGGTCAAGGCTACCTGAGGCGATCAGAATTGTGTCGCCTTTTTCTCTGTGCTCGCGCAAAGACTGCATGATTGGCGCGTTGATCTTCTGCCATTGGCGGGTTTTGGTGGCGGCTTCGATCAGATTTTCCGGTTTTTTGCCTTTCAGCAAGTGGCGGAGAAGAACGCTTTTGACGAAAGTTCGCAAGCTTCCGGTTTGTTTTTGTTGCAAGCGATGCCAACCATAGGAGGCCAGAGCGGCGGTCACAGCGGCGGCGGTTGCACTCTTGCCAGCAGCAAAACTCAGGAACGGCAGAAAACTGTCGCCTAGGATCAGCGTGTTGTCGAAATCGAAAATGGCGACTCTGTTCATGAAGTTCCTTTGTTTCTAGGCAGCTAGACCTAAAAGCACTTGCGCACAGAGGGCGGTGTCGGGAGTGCCTGTGCGTTTGACGGCGGCTTCGGCATCGGCGAGGCGGCGTAAGGCTTGTTCGGATCTCGCGCGTGACCAGCGGCGAAGTTGCGAGGTCATCGCGCTTTCGTATTTCCAGAAAACGGGCGGGTGCAGGCGTTTGACGGCGTCGGTCGCGGCAAGTCCTTTGTCCATTTCCGCTCGCGCCCATTGCAGGCGCATAAAGTGACGTTGCGCGGCGCGAAGAAGCGCGACGGGCGAGGTTTGCTCGGCGTAAAGGCGGTCGATCAACTGCGCGGCGCGTTTGGCATCGCCTGCACCGACGGCGAAAATCAGATCGTCGAGTTCCGCCGCGCCCGCGTCCTGAACCGAGGCGTGGACATCCGCCAGCGTTGCGGCGTTGCCTTTGCCGACATAGAGCGCGAATTTTTCAAGCTCGCTGCGCATCGCCAGACGGTCGGGGGGGAGAATGTCGGCGAGGGCTGCGACGATATCGCGGGCGGCGCGGACGTTTTCGGAAGTCAGGATTTCGGTGATTGTGCGCTGACGGGCGGCGGAGTCTTCGACATAGCAGGGGATGGCGCAGGATTGGGGGCTGTCGCCTTCGCAGGCGGCGCGTAATTTCGATCGTTTGTCCAAATCGCCCGCTTCGATCAGAAGCAAGCTGTCGGAATCGGGCATGTCGATCAGAAGGGCCGTGATGCCTGCCGCCAGACTCTCGCCCGGGTTTTGAATGCGCACCAGCCGCCTTCCGCCGCCCAAAGCTAGCGAGGCCATTTCATCGAACAGACGGGCGGGGTCGTCCGCTACCGTCGAGGGGGCCAGCGTCACGACACGAAAGGGGTCGTTCAAATCGGAAACAGTCAGCTTTGCCAAATGCATAACCCGTTCTCGCACCAAACCCGCATCCGGCCCATAAACCAAAATAACCCGCACCAAAGGGTCGGGCTTATTCAAAAAAGGGACGATTCGAGAGGTTGGAAGCTTCATAAGGAAGATTTAGCCCATTATTGCAGGGGCGAAAACAGGCAATTTTAGCCTGCCGCACTTTGCATCAAAGCACCTTGCGGAGCGAAATGTCTGGCATGACGAATTTCTTTGGGTGAACAGCCGCTTGGGGCTTCAAAAGCGTTTTATTCATAAACATATCCACCCCCGCCAGCGACCCATTCCATCTTCTCGTAAGGCAGCTTATAGCGGTTGTTTTTTCAGCCCCAAAAATGGAAGCGTCCATAATCTTTGCGAGGTTTGGAAACTGATGGACATCTCCCTTGCCTTCCAAAATGGCGCAGATCGTTTTTGCCCGCCCTACAATTTCGTTGACGATAGAGGCAATGTTAGAGACCTCTTCCAATGTTGGCGTTTCGGATAAAAGCCCCAAGTCCCGCGCTAAAGCCACAATGTGTTTAGGCTTAATCTGTTCCATGGCTAGCGTGTCTTTAGCAGGATACCCTATCTTTAAAGCCATGCCGCTAAGCTTCTTGTAGCTAGGGCGGGCGCACGATACGGAATCATAGTTGGGGGAAAGTCTGAACTCATCTCCTTTTTGCAACAAGGCAAAATTTTTCATGTGGGCATCCCCATTCTCGACGAGAATGGTGGCTAGCAATCTTTTAAATAGAACCTCTATATCCCCAAGATTGGTTCTTATGCCGTCAACAACGGTGCCGGTCGCATGCTTTCTAATAAAATCGGCAATATCTTTGTAATATCCATCATATTTTTCATCGGTATTCTTGCCAAGAAGTTGGTTCAATTCATAACAGGCGATAGGGTTTCCTTCGTCATCCCTGTCAAAACGTTTGATAAGAAGAGCCTCTTGCTTAATGGTGTCGAGATATTTTAATTCAACCGCACACGTTTGATCCTCTGGGAGAAGTGCGCGAAGAACTTCTGTCGTAACGAATTCATTGCATAAAATATCTTGAGGCGGTGGGGCATCATCAGCCGACCAATCTAAATGAGCAGTCTTTGCCATATGCTCAAGCTTGGCTATGTGTGTGCTTCTTGTCTTGCGGGAAGAAACGACATACTCTCCGTCAGCTTTTTCCGTCATCAGAATTTTGGGTTGTATGCCCGGCACCAGCGCACTGTTCCTGTGGGCTTGCTTCGCTCCAATATGTTCTAAAATGCCACCAGTCCTTTTTGGTAATTTTGCACAAGGAACGACGCGTATGGCTCCGATGCAATCTTCCCCGAAATGAGCCAGAATATCAAAATGACTTATGGTGGTACCGTAGAAGATCAGAACCTCTTTCTGCGCCTCTTCCAGCCAGCCTTCCGAGACTAAATTACGGAAAAAAGGGAACAGCCCTTGGGAACGAAGAAGTTCCTTGCCTTTGGGCATTGTGGAACAAAGCGCAGGGCCCTTATAATTGGCATCGTACTGAAAAATGGTGGTGTGAGAATTATCGGGGCGGCGCGTTAAAATTCCGACATAGATTTGACCGTTATAGACTTTACAGCTGATGGATTTTGGGGCTTCTGCGATCATTGTGGTCAGCGCTTCCGCGTCCAGTGTTGATTCTACTATCGCCATCTCCATTGTTACCCCTTCAATCGCTAACGGATGCTGTGTGTATTCATGCTAAAAATAAAATTAGACACCTTCACGATCGCACAGGATGTCTTATATATTCAGACTCTATCACAAAAAAAGAGAGAATTTATTACTTTCATGAAAAAAGAGGCCATCTATCCTTTATGTCTTAAAAAAAGGGCCTGATCTTTACGATCAGGCCCTTTTTCTCTACCCTCGGGGAAAGCAGGAGACTTATCCGACGGCTTGGGTTGGTTCGGTGGAGGCGCGCATTTCGGCGGGCAATGTCATGCCGACTTCATATGCGGCGCGGACGATGCGTTCGCCGATGCTGCCGACGCGGGCTGCTGCTGCGGCGTAGCTGGTTTGTGAGCGGCGAATAGCGGCAATAGTCTTATCCAAGGCCACCAAATTGGTCTGGTTGGTCATGGCGACCAGCCTTTCCAAAGTTTCGTCGACAGAACCGGCGGCGTTGTTGATCTCGTAATTCTGAAACATCGTGTCCATCCTCTTGAGGGTAAGTGAGTTATCGTCTCCTGATAAATTCACTCTATCGACGAATCTTGAATCCGAGGTTAATTAGGCCAACTTTTTTTGAAAAAAAACATGCTAAAAACTTCATGTTTTATTGGTGTTTGTTGACGGAACGTTAACGGCGTCGTGCTATTCTGCCTTGGTTGAAACGCCAAAAAGATGAGGAAAACCGCCATGTCCAGCGCCCTTTCTACAGCGATAACCGGCCTCTCTTCCGCCGTGGCACGGGCGACACAGTCGGCGGGCAACATAGTTAAGGCTTCGTCAACGGGAAAAAATCTCGACGGCGACTTGGTGAATCTCAAGGTCGCCAGCACGGATTATGCCGCCAATGCTGTGGTTATTAAAAAAGAAGAGAAAATGCAGAAGGCGTTGTTGGATATCTTGGCCTGAAATTTCTTACACACGCTGGGTTTGCTATAGAAACGCCGTCATTCCCCCGAAAGCGAAAATGACGGCGTTGTTTTTTACAGCGTTGCTTTGGCAAGGTTCCGGCGATCAGGGCTTTTGAACGGTGACGTGGTATTGGTAAACCTTAACGCGACCGTCTTCGTCGCGAGCGCGGATAATCAGGTTTGTTTCTCCGCCGTCGCCTTTACCCGACAGATTGACGACATCTCCCGCTTGGTCCGCCGTGACCAAGGAAGGGTTGCCGACGACGATAGAGGAGACGCGGCTTTGATCCGGCATTTC
Organism: uncultured Pseudomonadota bacterium; assembly: GCA_903920205.1. Classification (GTDB taxonomy): domain Bacteria; phylum Pseudomonadota; class Alphaproteobacteria; order UBA9219; family UBA9219; genus CAIXLI01. Next base: position 6,224 of record CAIXLI010000129.1, on the reverse strand, counting down.
GATTTGCGTCGCCATGCCGACGGTTACGACGATATCGGCGTTGCTGGCGGAAGCCTGAATAATGTGCGGTTGGCTTGCCGCGCAGGCCGCCAGAGAAAGACAGGCAAAAAAGATTGCCGCTGATTTTTTAAACATGGGAGCCTCGTTGGTTGCGGGTCAAACCCCGCTTGGGCGGGGCAGCGCACAGAATAGGACGGATAGGCCTTGTGGGGCAAGTCGCCATAAGAACTCTCGTCCGTTGGGCTGCAAAACGCGTTTTTCGCGGCAACATTCGAAACCGTCAACAGGTTCTCTGGGGCTGTCTTAAAGGAGTAAACCATACATAATACTAGCCGTATCGGGCTCGGGCCGCTATAGAACTGCCCTGTTTCCCTTTTTCTATGAAAGATTTCGCCGCTTCATGCTTTCCATTCATGGCCTTACCTACCGCATTGGCAGTCGCACTTTGCTGGATAACGTATCGGTTAACATCCCGTCGGGGCGACGCGTGGGTCTTGTGGGGCCGAACGGTGCGGGGAAATCGACGTTGTTTCGGATTATCTCTGGCGAGTTGGCCTCGGACGGGGGTGAGGTTTCGTTCATCAAGGGCGCGAGCCTTGGCATGGTGCGTCAGGATATGCCGGAGGATGAAACGCCCATTCTCGATGTTGTGCTGTCTGCCGATACCGAACGTACCGCTTTGATGAAAGAGGCCGAGACGACCGAAGACCTCGACCGCATCGGGTATATCTATGACAGGCTGAACGAGATCGGAGCTTATGATGCGCCGTCGCGGGCGGCGGCGATTCTGGCGGGGCTGGGGTTCAGCGAGGCGGCGCAAGCAAGTCCTATTTCTTCATTCTCAGGCGGGTGGCGCGGGCGCGTGGCTTTGGCTTCCGTGTTGTTTTTGCAGCCTAACGTCTTGTTGCTCGATGAACCCACCAACCATTTGGATATTGAATCCATGGTGTGGTTGGAGAATTTCCTGATGCGCTATCGGGAGACGCTGGTCATCATTAGTCATGACCGCGATATTTTGAACAAGACCGTCGATCATATTCTGCATCTGGAAAACAAAAAGCTTGTGCTTTACACAGGCAATTATGATGCCTTCGAACGCCGTCGCGCCGAGCGGCTGATGAGCCAGCAGGCCATGCACGAAAAGCAAGTCGCGCAAAAAGCGCATTTGATGAAATTCGTTGATCGTTTCCGCGCCTCTGCCGCCAAGGCGCGTCAGGCGCAAAGCCGTTTGAAGGCAATCGAACGCATGGATATCGTTGACGCTGTGATTGCGGAGCGCGTTACGGCCTTCAGCTTTCCAGAACCTAAGGAAATGAAGCCGCCGCTGATCCGGTTAAGCCATGTCGATGCGGGTTATATTGAGGGCAAGCCCGTTTTGCGGAATCTGAACCTGACCATCAACCCTAACGATCGCATTGCTCTTTTGGGCGCGAACGGTAACGGCAAATCGACGCTGATTAAAATCCTGTCCGATAGGCTCGCGCCTATGGCGGGAGAGGTTTATAAATCCGGCAAGCTGAAAATCGGTTATTTCGCGCAGTTCCAGACCGACGAGTTGGACGTCACGTTGACGCCCTTCGAAACTTTGCGCGCGGCGATGGACGAGCCTTCGGAGGTCAAGGTCCGCGCCATGCTAAGCCGTTTCGGCTTTGATAAGCACAAGGCTGACACTAAGGTCGGCGAGCTTTCCGGCGGCGAGAAGGCGCGGTTGCTGTTTTGCTTGATGAGCTTTGACGCGCCGCACATTATGTTGCTGGACGAACCGACCAACCACTTGGATATCGATGCGCGGGAAGCCCTGATGCAGGCTTTGAACAATTACAGCGGCGTCGTGATTCTTGTTAGCCATGACCCGCATTTGGTGGAATGCGTCGCCGATCAATTATGGCTAGTGGCGGATGGCGGGTGCGTACCGTTCGACGATGATCTGGACACTTATCGCAAGCTGGTTATCCGTCAACGCCGCGTCGAGCGCGAGAAACAGAAGAAAGAATCCCGCGACCCTGCACCGCAGGAAACAACGAAGGGTGGCGATCCTCAAAAAGAGGCCGAGAAGCTGGAACACAGCATCGCCGATCTGGCCCAGCGCAAGCATTTGTTGGAAGGCGAAATCGCCCAGTGTTTCAGCGACAATAACGATCCTGCGCGGCTAAAGAAGCTGAATGCCGCCTATGCCGCATTGCAGGCAGAGATGGAAACGGCGGAGGCGGCGTTGGAAAAAGTGATCGAGACGTTGTAAGAGCCCCTTTTCCGTTTCCACGGAAATGTGCTTAATTGTGGGTAATTGCAGTGTGTGAGCCCTAATGCTATGGACGCCGTCGTTTTATATCGGGCGACAGAGATGCACCGCCAAGGGAATCTTGGCGGTGCTGAGAAGCTTTATCGTTCTGTCCTGACCGCAACGCCTTTGCACCCTGATGCACTCGCTTTGTTGGGCGTCGTGTTGGGGGAGCGTATGGCTTATCGGGAGGCGGTTTCTTTCCTCAGAAAAGCCATTCAAGGCGATCCTGCCGCGCCGCTCTTCCGTTATTATCTTGGCACAGTTTTAGCGGATGCGGGCGACGAGGTTGGGGCGACGATGGCGTTTCGAGATGCTTTGGCCCGTCACCCTGAGTTTGCCGAGGCTCATTACAGGCTGGCGCTTATTCTTAAAAAACAACAGAACGTTGCCGAAGCCGTGGAGCATTTGCGCCACGCTACACGCATTGCGCCTGGTTATGGTGCGGCATGGGCGGCGTTGGGTAGTTTTGCCCTGAAGGCCGAAGATTTTGGTCTTGCAAAATGCGCCGCGGAAAAAGCAGTGCGCTTGATGCCAGAGAATCTTGTGGCGCGTATCGCGTTGGCGCTGGCGCTAAATTTCTTGGATCGGCACGAGGAAGCAATTGATGCTCTTCGTCAGGCGCTGCGGATCAAGCCAGATTTTATCGAAGCATGGGATATGCTGGGCCTCGCTTATCAGCAAGCGGGGAGGCTTGATGAAGCCGAAGGCGTGATGCGTCAGGCGATAGAGGTTGCTGGAGCCGTCATCCCTGACGAAGAAAGCCGCGAGGTTGCCGAAGAAGAATACAGCGTTCAACATTGGAATTTGGCGTTGTTGGAGTTGTTGCGTGGCGATTTTCGCAGGGGCTTTGCCCATTATAGTGCGCGGTTTAAGAAGACGGGACGAGCGCAACGTCTTGCGTTTCCACGTCCTGTATGGAGGGGCGAAGATATACGCGGCAAAAAGATTCTTGTGGTGGGGGAGCAGGGGTTTGGAGATGTTCTTATGTTGTGCCGCTATGCGCCGCTATTGAAAGCCCAAGGGGCATATGTCGTTTTGCTGACGCAACAGGCGCTGGCGTCTTTGTTGAAACAGGTGGAACTGGCGAATGAGATTCTGTGCGAGGGGCCGCAGACTCAAGGCGATTTCGATTTTCAGGCGTCGATCTTCGATTTGCCCCATCGTTTGGGCACAAGGTTGGACTCTATCCCATCCGCTATTCCCTATCTGCCTTTGCCGTCTGCCGATGGTGGGTTTGTCTTGCCTAAAACGGGCTGCCCGAGAATTGGCGTTGTTTGGGCGGGACGGTGGGATTTCGGCAATGATTGGCGCAGAAGCATACCCCTGTCTGTATTTGAGAAAATATTTGGGGAGTCCGGTGCGCAGTTCTTTAATCTGACTCGTGAGCTGCAGGCTACCGATGTTGACGTGTTGGCGGGGCATGGGGTGGTCGATCTTTCCTCCCGATTGAGCGATTTTTCGGCTACGGCGCGGTTTGTCGCGCAGCTTGATCTGGTCATTACTTGCGACACAGCAATGGCGCATTTGGCGGGCGGTATGGGGAAGAAGGTTTGGGTTTTGCTTTCTTTTGCCCCCGATTGGCGCTGGCTGACAGAGAGGGAAGACAGTCCTTGGTATCCGTCGATGCGTTTGTTCCGGCAGGGCAAGGCTGGTGATTGGGGCGGGGTTGTCGGGCGTGTGCGTCAGGCCTTGGCTTTGTTTCTTGGCGCGCATTTGACGCCATGACCTTCGGCCTGAGAAGCCCAAACTAGGGGGGAGACTTTTTCCCGCGACTCATGCTACTTCTCACGCGTTGCTTGATTGGCGTCTTGTCAAGTATTGTCGCGTTTTCTGTCTAGCCAAGGAAGGCTCTGTTATAATGTCCGAAAATTCAGAAACATCCTGTTCATCCCCTAAGGCTTGCGCCTGCGCTTGCGAAGGGGCTGTCCCCTGCGCCGTTAAAGTTCCCGATTATTTGGAAAAGACCTATTGGTGGGCTTATGTCCGGCCTTGGGCGATCAGGATTTTTGAGCGCGGGTGGCTCATCAATCTTATTTTGTGGGGGAACTACAAATCCTTGCGCGACGCTGCGCTTGCGGCGTTTGGCGACCATATTCCCGGGCGTACGATTCAGATTTCCTGCGCTTATGGTTCCCTGACACCTCAGTTGAACGCCAAGATTGAAGCTTCCGGCGGAAGTCTCGACGTTATCGATGTCGTCAAGGCCCAGCTGGAGAATTTGAGCCGCAAATTGCCGCAACCTAATGGCGTGCGTCTTATGAACATGGACTCATCCGCTTTATCCTTGCCCGATGCGAGTTACGACCGCGCTATGCTGTTCTTCTTGCCCCATGAACAGCCGCGCGATGTGCGCGAGCGGTCGTTTGACGAGGCGTTCCGCGTTGTCAAGCCGGGCGGTACCGTTTTGATCGTCGAATTCGCCAAGCCGAAATGGTGGCATCCGTTGCGTTATCTGTGGTTTCCCTTCCTTGCTTATCTGGAGCCCTTTGCCCCCGATATCTGGAAGCATGACGAGGTGACGCCGTGGTTGCCCAAGCGTTTTGCCGACCGTCTCGTTAGCAGGAAGTTTGTTTTCGGCAGCATGTATCAGGTTTTGCTTTTGAAGGTTTGATCGGGCGATCCTTTCGTCCGTCGGAAACCGCGCCTTTGCTTCTTGTCAAGGCGCGGTTATTCTGAATCCGATTCCTTCCCTCCGCTTCTCTCTATCCTTCCCCCCTATAGTCACCCCCTTGAAAGGCCCTTGAAATGGAAGTCATCCATTTTGGCTCGCCCAATAGAAGACCGCCCCTTTTGTTCATTCATGGTGCCTTTTGCGGGGCATGGGTTTGGCGGCGGCTTTTTCTTCCGGCTTTTGCGCAAGCGGGGTGGTGGGGCGCGGCAATTTCTTTGCGCGGGCATGGAACCAGCGAAGGCGTAGAAAAAATTAACAGTTATGGGGTTGCCGATTATCTCGAAGATATCGCGGAAGGCACACGTCTTTTCGACCAGCCGCCGATTTTGATCGGGCATTCGCTGGGCGGCTATCTTGCGCAGAAATTTGCGCTCGATCATCCGGTGAAGGGGCTGGTGTTGCTATCCGCGCCGTCTTTGCTGGGGCTTCAGGGGTCGATGCGGCATATTGCGTTGCGGAAGCCTATGCTGGCCTTGCATCTCGGCGCCTTGATCGCTTTCGGGACGACCCATGCCGATATGCGTGTGATAGGCAAAGCCCTTTTCAGCGACAAAGAAGAGGCCGAGAAAATGGCGGCGATGCTGCCACTTCTGCAACGCGAATCCTCGCGGGCTTTGCAAGAAGCAAGTTGGCCGGATTTTAGAAAGCCCAAGACGCAAGTGCCGACGTTGGCGCTGACAGGAGACAATGACGCTTTTGTGCCGGAATTTGATGCTCGTTATGAAGCCCATTTCTGGAACGGCAAAAGCAAGATATTGCGCGGCGTTTCCCACGCTTCCATGCTTGATTCACGCTGGACGGATGTAGCACGGGAAATCATGGGGTGGTTGATGGGTAGCTTCCCCGAAGAATGACCGCCGCCGTTAACCATAAGGCGCATGGCGGAATAAAATAAGCCTTGTCCCGTTATCATCCGGCCTAGTAAAATACTCGTCTTATTTTACAAGGAGGTTTGGTCATGAGTGGAAATCAAGAAGAGATAATTACCCATCTGCCAAACGATGGAACCCCCAGCGCGACACTTTTTGATAAAGGACTCCCTCACCTCGGCGATGTTATCGATGTTTTTGGTACACACATTGTCGTTGTAGGAACTTTCTGCATATTTGGAACGTTTGAATCGCGGTTTTTTACAGCGGTAACTCCAAAAAATATTGATCGATATTTAGACTGGGCAGCGCAACAAAACTTCTCGGGCGCGACGCAGTATAGGGAAATGTTCTGCAGCTTAATTCATCCGCCAGGACAAACCAAATTCGTCAAGAACCAATG
>CAIXLI010000128.1 GCA_903920205.1 uncultured Pseudomonadota bacterium | reverse complement strand
GTGTCGCCACAACCGTGGCGATTGAATTGGAGGCATCATGGAAGCCGTTGATAAAATCAAACGCCAACCCGGCAGCGACAACGCCAACGATCAAGATCGATAAATGTTCCATGACTTCTCACGCTTTCTTGCGAATCAAAGCAGCACATGATAGGTGTATAGCTCTTATCTTGGATTTATACCCTTCCGTTCTGCATCTACCCCACCAAAAAAACTTGGAGAACAAGAGACCATGAAAGAAAAACTTCCTTATTGGGCTTCGGTGCTCCTTAGCGCCGTAGCGATTGTGTTGTTGGTTGTGAACATTTCCCTTGCCAACGCAAACCGCCTCAAACAGGCTGATTTGTCACAACGTCAGACGACAATCACCGAAGGTCAATCACTCGCGCAGTTTAATCAAGGGCTTGTTCAGTCTCTTGCCGAAACTTCGCTGAAAAACAATGACCTTCAAGTGCGCGATCTTTTGACGGGACAGGGCATAACGCTGAAAAGCGAGCCAACGTCAGCACCTGCTCCTGCTTCCGATTCCAAACCCGCCGACAAAAAGTAAGGAGAATTCGTCATGAGTTGCGAAAAAATTACTCCCCGATGCGTATTGTTTCCAGTATTTCTTCTTTCCTTGGCCTTTACGATCTTTCTTAGCTTCCAAGCGTGGTTGCTAGTCAGTGATCGCGATTCCTTGAATCAAGCCTATGCACAACAAAGCAAGGCATTGGAACAGGTTTCCAAGGTTAAAACTCAGGTCAATGCTTTGGCCAAAGGCACGCTAACGCTTGCCAAACAAGGCAACAAGAACGCGCAAGGCGTCGTCGACCAGTTGAAAAAGGCTGGTATTAACATTCAGGACAAGCCTCAGGATCAGCCGCCGACGCCTTGAGCCCGGAAGAATAATGAGAGAAAAAGGCGGAGGATTTTTCTTCCGCCTTTTTTATTTTCAGCTTCTAGGCGTGCAATGGAAGGACTATAGTGCACTATCGGGAAAAAATGCCCCCGCCACTGCCCCCCCCCCCCTGGAGAACCATGTTTCATTTACCTTTTGATCTTTATCCTCTTTTGCGCCCGTTTCTGTTTTCTTTGGATCCGGAAACCGCGCACAAGCTTGCTATTGCCAGCATTAAATGGGGCATATTTCCTATAACCAAGGTGCATAAAGAAGATGTTTTGCGCACTTCCATCGGCGGAATCGATTTCGAGCACCCCATCGGCCTTGCTGCAGGGTTCGACAAGCAAGCTGAAATCATTCAGCAGACCTTTAAACTTGGATTTTCCTTCACCGAGGTTGGCGGCGTTACCCCCCTGCCCCAAACCGGAAACCCTAGGCCGCGCATGTTCCGCATTGCTAATGCAAAGGCCGTCATTAATCGTTTTAACTTCAACAGCATTGGATTCAATGCCTGTCTGCGCCGTTTTCAAGCCTGGCACGACTCGACAACCCGAGGACTACGGCCTGTCGTCGGAATCAATATTGCCAAAGGCGATCACTGTGCAGACGATGCCGAAGCCTATATTCTCGGCCTTACTAAATTTGCGCCTTATGTACGCTTTGTTACACTTAACGTTTCGTGCCCTAATGAGCCCGGGGCGCGCAGTCTTGAAGGTAAAGACAAGCTTAAAGAACTTTTGAGACGCGTTAAACAGGCGCACGAATCTCTGACGATAAAACCACTTTTGTTCGTCAAGATTTCTCCCGATCAAACGGAAGAGCAGGCGCGAGATATTGCCGAAGTTGCTCTTGCCTCCGGCATTGATGGCATGATCGTCGGTAATACGACGGCAACGCGCCCGGCCTCTGTGTCCTCCTCTGTTGCCAAGGAACGGGGGGGGCTTTCCGGTAAACCTTTGTTTGAAATGTCTACTAAGATTCTTGGTGCGATGTATCGATTGACGGAAGGCAAAATTCCGTTGATCGGGTGCGGCGGCGTTTTCTCAGGCGCGGATGCCTATGCCAAAATTCGCGCGGGCGCTTCGTTGGTTCAGATTTATACCGCGATGGTTTTCGAAGGCCCTTGCGTTGTCGCCACAATCACTGATGAGTTGGCGGCTTTGCTAAAGCGCGACGGGTTCGCTTCGGTCAGCGAGGCCGTGGGAGCTGATTTTAAAAAGAGGTCATAATGCGGCGCTATCCTCTCTTTCCCTCTTTTTTCTGCGTCGATCATCCGCTGATTTTGCATAAGTTAACGCAACTGCGCGAGACGAAGTGCAAGTCTTTTGGGTTCAGGACGATGTTACGCGAAATTTCCGCTTTGATCGGCTACGAAATATCGCGGGACCTGCCTATGACCACGCGACGCATTCATACGCCCATCGCAGAGATGGATGCTCCTACTTTGGCAACACCCGACCCTTGCATCGTTCCGGTCTTACGCGCGGGACTTGGCATGGCTGACGGACTTTTGGATTTGATGCCTACCGCGCAGGTCGGGCATATCGGCGTTTACCGCGATCACGAAACAAAGAAGCCCGTCGAGTATCTTGTGCGTTTGCCCAAGAATAACGAACAGAACTTTTTTGTCGTCGACCCTATGCTGGCGACTGGCAATTCGCTGATACATGTTTGCGACGTCTTAATCCGCCACGGCATCGCGCCTGAAAAAATTAGTGTTATGGCCTTAGTTGCCGCACCAGAAGGAGTTCGACAATTTGCCGCCCATTATCCGACGATCCGTATATATTGCGCGGCGCTGGATGAAAAATTGAACGAAAACGCTTATATCGTGCCGGGACTAGGCGATGCAGGCGATCGTTTGTACGGCACAGAATAGGCTATGCTCCCGTGAATTTCGGCTCACGCTTAGCCGCATAGGCCTTCATGGCCTCGCGGAAGTCAAAGGTTCTAGATCCGGCGGTCCAGGTCGTGGATTCTTGCGATAATTGTGCACTCAGCTCCTGTTCATAGGATTTGCCGATTAGCCTTTTTGTTGCCGCAAGTATTCGCGTCGGCCCGGCTGCAACCTTTTCGGCCCAAGACATGGCCTCGGCTTGCAGGACATCGTCGGCAACAACTTTGTTGATAAGCCCCCATTTTTCGGCCTGTTCAGCGGAAAAGTCTTCACTAAGCAGTAGAAGCTCGCTTGCCCGCGCCATGCCGACTTTACGCGGCAAGAAAAAAGTCGCGCCACCATCGGGTACCATCGCATGAGGTGTAAAGCCCGTATTAAAGACTGTCCTCTTCGTCGCAATCACCAAATCGCTGGCAAGCATGAGGCTGAATCCGCCCCCCGATACACGCCCATCGACGGCGGCGATGACGGGTCTTTCCATAGTCTGCAATTCACGGATAACGGCGTAAAAGAATTGAACCTTCTGAAAGACCAACTCCTGAACACTGTTAACATCGCTCGAAAAACCTGAGATATCATGTCCATTTACAAAGTGATTGCCAGCGCCACACAGTAGAATGGCGCGCAGGGACCTGTCTCCGCCAATCGCTTTAAGCTTCTCGCTAAAAACCTTGGACATTGATGTGGTAAGCGCATTGCCCTGATCTGGGCGATTGAATGTAACGACGAGAACGGAGCCTCGCGTTTCGAACAAAACTTCCGGTGACATGATTGTTCCCTCAACTCCTTAAAGAAAATGTACCTTAACTTTCTTGCAGTGGCAAAAGAAATTCAATAGAATCAAACATGTCCTCTGGCGATATCCTGATCGAAATCCGTCGTATTGGCGGCATCCTGCGCGTTGCCGCCGTTGATGCCGCCAGCGGAACAGAGATCGTATTCCAAGCCCCCTCCTCGACTAACCTTTCGGTTCTGCAACGGCTTGCGGCTAGCAAACTACGCTATGTGAGAGAACGGGAGGCTCAAAACAAAAGAAAATGCTAAGAAATTGATGGAATTCAAGAGGCGATTTCTGTCCATATTTAACCAAAAATTTTTTTATGCTAGACTACACTGTCGCTAAGAATAATCGCACGCCCCCCTTTTTTTTCTTAAACTGGAGATAGTTTATGTCACGCAAGAAAATTGCTTTGGTCGGCGCTGGACAAATTGGCGGCACTCTGGCTCTTTTGGCGGGAACCAAGGAATTGGGCGATATTGTTCTGGTTGATGTTACGGAAGGTGTGCCCGAGGGCAAGGCTTTGGATATTTTTCAAGCCAGTTCCGTAGCGGGCTTTGACAGCAATCTTTCTGGCGGAACCAATTACAGTTTAATTCAGGGCGCCGATGTCGTGATCGTTACGGCGGGGCTCCCTCGCAAACCAGGGATGAGCCGTGACGATTTGATCGGGATTAACACAGGCATAATCAAAGCCGCTGGCGAGAATATCAAAAAATACGCGCCTGGCGCGTTTGTAATCGTCATTACCAATCCAATCGATGTGATGGTGTGGGTTATGCAGCGCGTCACGGACTTTCCTCCCAACCGCGTTGTCGGCATGGCTGGCGTCTTAGACAGTGCCCGTTTCCGGACGTTCTTGGCGATGGAGTTTAATGTTTCTGTTGAAGACGTTCATGCCTGCGTCCTTGGCGGCCACGGCGACGGCATGGTTCCACTGGTGCGCTATTCAACCGTTGCAGGAATCCCTTTGCCCGACCTTGTGAAGATGGGGTGGACGACTCAGGAACGCATCGACCAGATCGTACAACGGACGCGCGATGGCGGCGCGGAGATTGTTAAGCTGCTAAAGATAGGTTCCGCATTTTATGCTCCTGCGGCTTCGGCTATTGCTATGGCGGACAGCTACCTGAAGGACAAGAAGCGTGTTTTGCCATGCGCCGCTTATTTGAACGGCGAATATGGGGTTGAGGGCGTCTATGTCGGCGTTCCGGTTATTATCGGCTCGGGCGGCGTCGAGAAGATCGTCGAGGTTCAACTCAACGCCGAAGAAAAAGCCGCTTTCGATGCCTCAGTCGGTTCGGTCAAAGCGCTGGTGGAGGTCACAAGACCGCATTTGATTCAGGCGGAGTAAATACTTATGAATCCGTTGATTGAGAAGGTCCTCTCCTTGCCTTTGGCAGCCAGGCTTTTATTAAGCATCAATGTCGGCGCGTTGTTATTCGCGTTCACGATGCAATTAGGATTTGAGATTCATCCTTGCGTTTTATGCCTATGGCAGCGGGTTCCTTATGGCACAGCAGCGGTTTTTTCTTTGTGGGCTTTGCTGGCAGGGAAATCTTCTCAGAAGAGCGCGGTCGTCGCGCTCGGTCTTTGTTCCGCCGTGTATCTGACGGGCATGGGGCTGGCGGTTTTTCATACAGGAGTAGAACAGCACTGGTGGTTGGGGACGTCCGGTTGTGCGGTACAACCACTTCAAGGAAGCTCTCCTGAAGATATACGTCTTGCCTTATTGCAGACCGCAATGCCGCGCTGCGATGAAATTCCGTGGACGGTTTTCGGGCTTTCGATGGCGAATTTGAATGTCGCCTTTTCTCTAGTACTTGCATTTTTTGCTGCTGCTTCTGCCGCGTGGCACATGTCGGTGGATTCCCGCCATTGAGGATGCAAAACTTGCCTTTTTCCAATAAT
>CAIXLI010000127.1 GCA_903920205.1 uncultured Pseudomonadota bacterium | reverse complement strand
CCCTGCGGGTCGACCTTTTTTCTGGAGTGTAAAATGACTACGAAAAACAAGGACTAAAGTCCACCCTACCGACTAAAGTCGGTGGTTTTGCTCCCAAGACTTGGAAAATAAACGCAAAGCTAAGAACAACCGCATCTCCTTCTGCCTTGCTGCCACTTCCTTCTGTGGTTCCATAGGACTTTACCAGCATCAAGAGGCAGTCTACGCCCCGATTAAGGCCGCACTCGCGCAACAGGCGGTCGCAAAAGCTGTCTTGGGCAATGAAACATCTGCCTCCGCCTCTACATTGGCTCCGCGAGATTGGCGCACCACATGGTCATGGCAGGAAAATCAGACAACACTTACAGAAGTGGCGACTGTGGATTGGCGCAAAGGGAATTTGTGTGGGGTCACATGTAATTCACAATATGGCACTTATGAACGCACGCCAGCGCTGCCAGGATTTAAATTAGTTGGTGCGCGGCAACAGCTTGGGAAAAAATAGCCACAAGACTTCTTCCCTTTTCTAATAGCGGACTCTTTCGGAAAAAAGAGAAAAAGTTCATTTCTCCGCAGGGGCTTCGCCCCCCCTAACCCTCCCCACAGGGGGGAGAGAATTTTGTTGTGTTTGTGTGAGGGGCATTTCTATTTGAACGAACAAGAATAACGCCCCCCACCACGATCATCGGGATACAGAGCAATTGCCCCATGGTGGCTCCGGCGAAGAGGAAGCCTAGTTGCGCGTCGGGTTCGCGGAAGAATTCTATGGCGAGGCGGAAGATGCCGTAGAGGGTCAGGAAAGTGCCGGATAAAGTTCCGGTGTGGGCACGGATTTTGGGTTGGCGCGACAGGAAAAACATCACAAGCAGCAAAAGCGCCCCTTCCGCCGCCGCTTCATAAAGCTGGCTGGGGTGGCGGGGCAAGGCTCCGCCACGGGGGAAGACAACGCCCCAAGGCGCGTCGGTCACACGCCCAAACAATTCGCCGTTGACGAAATTGGCAAGCCGCCCCAGCCCCAAGCCTATCGGCGTGACGCAGGCTAGCAAATCGGTAAAGGCAAAAAACGGAATCTTTTTCTTGCGTGTAAACAAATAAGCGGCGGCGATCACCCCGATCATGCCGCCATGAAACGACATGCCGCCATGCCAGACTTTTAACGCTTCCAGCGGGTCGGCAAGATATTGGGGAAGATTATAAAACAGGACATAGGCGAGCCGCCCGCCCAAAATAACGCCAACAACCGCCCAAGACAAAAATTCGTCGAAAAATTCGGGGCAAGGCGCGGATAAGTCGCGCCGCGCCATCGCCATGCACCACTGCCACCCCGCGACCAGCCCGACCAGATAAGCCAGCGCGTACCAACGGACGACAAACGGGCCGAAGGAGAAAGCAACAGGGTCGATAGAAGGAAAAGTCATGGGTGGCGTTGGGGTTAGAGAATTAAATCCCCTCCCCCTCGCGGGGAGGGCTAGGGATGGGGGAGAGCGACTGGGTTAGGCGTTCGGTTCCCACAAACATTCTTGCAGCAACATAGCGCGTAAACATCGGACATTGCTCTTGTGGAACTCCCCCCTCCCTAGCCCTCCCCGCGAGGGGGAGGGAAAAGGATGGTATTGGCGTCTTGAGACTAGGAACCTTAATCCGGTTTTGTCGAATCCTTTTTTTGTGCTAATCAGACGGGCGTTCTTGAACCCTGTCCCTGAAACGATCATGTCGAACAAAAATCTACTTGAAGATATTCTGGCGCTTGGCAGCGATGTGCTGAGTCATTTGGCCTCGGCGCGTCATGATGTGAAGGCGCAGGCCAAACATCGCGCTGGCTCTTTGATGCGCGGGCTCGACATCGTCGGGCACGACGAATTCGATGCGGCCTTTGCCATGATCGCCCAAGCGCGGAACATGCAAGAAGACTTGGCGTCGCGGCTGTCAGTCATCGAGTCCGTTTTGAATCTGTCAAGCGCCAAAAAGACAGTAAAGAAGAAAAAGCCAAATTTACCTTCTGTTAAGACCAAGAAGGCGCGTCGCAAAGGCGCATGACTCGTTCCCCGCGTTGAAATGCAGGAAAGACGAGTCATTTGAAATTGTTAGGAGCAAAACAGAAAGAATCGTTTCGTTTCCGTGCCCTGTGACTCAAAAAGCACGACAGGTTTCTCTCTCGCAAAAAGTGTATTCAAGCCTCTTGCGGCGCGACTCCTAAGTTTGATACCCCTTTAGGTCTCATCAGCGGAGTTTTTCATGTCGTTACAAACCGCCTTCGACCAACAGGTCATTCCTAATCCTCTCGATATTCTCGAAGAGATTGTCTCGGCCAACGAATGGCTGTTTGACCGTGCGAACGACGACGAATTGATCGTCGAGCTTTCGGGGCGTTGGTGCCACTATCGCATGTTCTTTGTATGGCAGAAAGAAATCGGCGCGTTGCAATTCTCGTGTCAGTTCGACATGAAAGTTCCAGAACCTAAACGCAACGACGTTCACGATCTATTGGCGATGCTCAACGACCGCATGTGGTTGGGGCATTTCAATTTGGATATGCAACAGAACATGCCGCTATTCCGCTACACCGTTCTGACTCGCGGCGGACGCGTGCCTGGAATCGAGTCTTTAGAAGATCTGGTCGAAATCGCGCTGACCGAATGTGAACGCTTCTACCCCGCATTCCAACTCGTCATCTGGGGCGGCAAACGCCCGGGCGAAGCCATGGCAGCCTCGATGATTGATGTCGCGGGGACGGCGTAACTATCCCCTCCCCCTCGCGGCTACGGGATTCACACATTTTCTGAGCCATTTGCCAAGAGCCAACCTTCTTTGATGG
>CAIXLI010000126.1 GCA_903920205.1 uncultured Pseudomonadota bacterium | reverse complement strand
TCGAGAAGTCCGTTGCACCATTCCAAAAAACTCATCGTCAGAGCCTCCTTCGTTGTTGGAGACTCTCAGAATCACACTCCTTGTAAAACTTGCGTTAATAATTTCTGATTTTGCCCTGACGGGAAACGGGTTCGGGGAGGATTCCCCCTAAAAACAAGGAAAAGGCTTCTTAAATATGCAGCGCCCTTCCCGCTACCGCCAACGCAGCTTCTTTGACACATTCGTTAAGAGTGGGGTGAGCGTGGCAGGTTCGGGCTAGGTCTTCGCTGCTGGCGCCGAATTCTATCGCCAAGGCGAGTTCGGCGATAATCGTGCCAGCTTCTGCGCCGACGATATGTGCGCCCAGAACGCGGTCGGTTTTGGCGTCGGCGAGGATTTTCACAAAGCCTTCCGTTTCGTTCATCGCTTTAGCGCGACCGTTGGCGGAGAAGGGGAATTTGCCGATTTTGTAGTCGGTTCCGGCTTTCTTCAATTCTTCTTCGCTTTTGCCGACAGAAGCCGCTTCGGGTTCCGTGTAGACCACACCCGGGATGGCGTCTTGGTTGATATGCCCCGATTGCCCTGCAAGGATTTCGGCGCAGACCACGCCTTCTTCTTCCGCCTTGTGCGCCAACATGGCTCCGCGAATGACATCGCCGACGGCATAGATGCCCGGGACATTGGTTTGGAAACGGGAATCGACCGCTATGCGTTGACGTTCATCCAGCACGACGCCGACACTTTCTAGCCCCAACCCTTCGGTATAGGGGCGACGACCGACAGCCAGCAAAACAATGTCGGCTTGAATTTTTTCGGCGACGCCTCCGGCGGCGGGTTCGATCTGCAACGATACTTTGTCGCCGTCATTGACGGCGGAGGTGACTTTGGAAGAAAGCTTGAATTGCATGCCTTGTTTGTCGAGGATTTTTTGCATCGTTTTGGAAACGTCGCCGTCCATCGTCGGCAAGATGCGGTCGAGGAATTCAACGACCGTAACTTGTGCCCCCAAACGCTGCCACACCGAGCCGAGTTCCAGTCCGATCACGCCCCCGCCGATCACAACCAAATGTTCCGGCACCGCCGACAGGGATAAAGCGCCCGTGGATGTGACAATACGTTTTTCATCGACCGCGATGCCGGATAGCGGCGAACTTTCCGAACCTGTGGCAATCAGGATGTTTTTCGTCGTGTAAATTTTGGTATCCGCCGCACCTTCGACCGCAACTTGCCCCGCCGCCGCGATGCGCCCCCTGCCCTGCAGCCAATCAATTTTGTGTTTGCGGAACAGGTATTCGATGCCGCTGGCGTTGTCCTTCACCACTTTGTCTTTACGCGCCATCATCGTAGGCAGATCGAAAAAGACAGAGCCGATATTGACACCATGCGCCGCAAGCCCATGCAGGCTTTCCGCGTATTTCGCCGAACTGACCAACAAAGCCTTGGACGGGATACAGCCGACATTCAAACATGTTCCGCCCAGCGTCCTGCGTTTTTCGACGCAAGCAACCTTCAGCCCCAACTGCGCCGCACGGATCGCCGCGACATAGCCGCCAGGACCGGAACCGATAACGATAAGATCGTAAGGCGTCTGGGACATGGGATCATCCTTGAGGCAAGGAAGAAGGGTATCAACCCCCTCCCCACAGGGGAAGGGAAATTGGCTTAATACCCGCTGACCAGCAAGCGGCGCAGGGTTTTCATTTCTTCCAAAGCGCGGCCTGTACCCAACGCGACGCAGGACAAGGGGTCCTCGGCGACGGAAACGGGCAGACCCGTGGCGTGGCGCAGGACGAGATCGAGGTTGCGGAGCAAAGCGCCGCCGCCAGTCAACACAATGCCTTTATCGACAATATCCGCCGCCAGTTCGGGAGCGGTGTTTTCCAAAGCGACCTTGACCGCTTCCAAAATTGCGCTGACAGGTTCGGCGAGGCTTTCGGCGACTTGGCGTTCGGTAATGACGATTTCCTTGGGCACGCCGTTCATCAAATCGCGGCCTTTGATTTCCGACACGCGGCCTTCGCCGTCTTCGGGCGGACAGGCAGAACCGATTTCTTTCTTGATGCGTTCCGCCGTGCTTTCGCCGATCAGAAGATTGTGATAGCGGCGGATGTAATTGATGATCGCTTCGTCCAGTTTATCGCCGCCGACGCGCACCGACCGCGAATAGACGATGCCGCCCAAGGACAGCACCGCGACTTCGGTCGTGCCGCCGCCGATATCGACGACCATCGACCCCGTCGGCTCAGTCACAGGCAACCCTGCGCCTATCGCGGCGGCCATCGGTTCTTCGATCAAAAACACACGGCGTGCGCCTGCCGATTCCGCCGATTCCTGAATCGCGCGGCGTTCGACCGCCGTCGATCCCGACGGCACACAGATGATGATTTGCGGATTGGCAAAGCTTCTGCGGTTATGGACTTTGCGAATAAAGTGCTTGATCATTTCTTCCGCGACTTCAAAGTCGGCAATGACGCCGTCGCGCAAAGGCCGGATCGCCTGAATGTTGCCCGGTGTGCGCCCCAGCATCAGCTTGGCTTCGTCGCCCACGGCAAGCACATGGCGTTTGCCCTTGCTATGCGCAATGGCGACGACGGAAGGCTCGTTCAACACAATGCCGCGACCTTTGACATAGACCAACGTATTGGCCGTGCCGAGATCGATGCCCATATCGGCAGAGAGCATACCTAACAGATTGGAAAACATAGATTACTACCCGGATCGTCGGATGAGGTTACGCAAAGATCAAGCGGACTTTCTGACACCGTAACGTGTTTTTCGCAAGAGGAAAGAAGGTTTATCCCCACGAAAACAGGGGATGGAGGCCCTTCCTATCATCTTAAAACGTAAGGAAACGTAACTGCCTAGCCCCTAATTAGCCAGACAAGGCAGGAATAAGGGCGTCGGTCCGGGAAGATAGGGTTTTGAGAATGTCCCAGTCCTGTTTTCGAGCCGTGGATATGACGGAGCGGAGGGAGGCAAAGGTTTCTGCGCCC
>CAIXLI010000125.1 GCA_903920205.1 uncultured Pseudomonadota bacterium | reverse complement strand
TCCAGCACGCTCAGAACCAATCTTCTCAGATCGCTAAGGCCAAGGGCGTCAATATCTTCGGGCTGATTCGTCATACCCACAGGGATTCATAAATCCCTTAACTCTTCGTAAATATCTCGCCCGCCCTTTTGCCGATGTTACAGAAAAATTCCCTAATATCCTGCTTCTAAACACAACGCTGAATAACAGTTCGATTGCATAATCTGCCTCACAGCAACACAGGCTGAAGTTTTAGTTGCGCGGTATGTCGTTTCCCCTTTAGCCTGTTTGAGGAACAAGAGGTAGGCCGTTGCTACGATCTCTTTGGGAGAGTATGGACCGATCATACCTTTGTCTAGCAATGTTGAAATACCACTTACAAAGACCCTTTCGACATCTTTGGCAGGAGGTTTCACAAAGACTATGGGTGCCCCCCCACAAGAAGCAACGGTGAGAACGCACACGGACGAATGATGATCGCACCCCCGTTTCTGCAACACTGCACCGGAAAAGGATCGCAGCATGTCGCGTAATTCTCTGTTCTTTTGAACCTGCGACCGAGAAAGAAATTCAACGAAACCTTCTCTGCACAGGCTCTCTCCTAACTCCATGACTGGTATTCCAGCACCTAAAATACGTTCCAAGGGCTCTTGTAACTTGGCAACATCCCCCCGCGCATCAAGAAACGAACAGGCTAAAGATCCCCAGTCTCCGGGGTGGGTTGTCTGTTCTAACGCATCGAACACATAGGATTGTGCCGCTTTAAGAAGTTTGGGATGTTGCGTCCCAACAATATCCCGAACCAACCGAGGGAAAGAGAAAGCATGAGCCTGTCTCGCCCGACTGCCCTTCATGATGTGTGATATTTCCTCCGCAATCTTCGTGCGAAGATGCCTATGCTTGACAGCTTCTGTAACGACCCGTCTTTGATAAACGCGGGGGTCGGTGGCGAGGGTCTGTAAAACCCACGGAAGAAGCGCCGAGAATGAGCCGTGCCTCTTGCTCTGCATGATGGCACATGACGCTTCGCAGATAACCTTCGGCCCGGAATAATTACGGGGTTTCTGGAGCCCTACTTGCTCAGCCAAAACCCAAAGTTTCTGCAGATATATTTCCTTGCTGTGCACGCTAATAATTCCTTGCGTCATTATTCGCCCCCGAAATTTTCTGATACGAAAAAAGCAATAATCCCCTATCGCATGTGATCTATTGCGAACTCAACACTCAAAAATCTATGAAATACTTTCAAACAAATCAACAGAATGCCGTCTGACTTTGCGTATTTTACAGGCTTGCTCGCGCCGATGGATTAACCATACAGCGATAAAAAGGGAGCGCGGGAAGCTTCTGAAAACCGCCGGAACCGGTCCAATGGCGGAGAGGAAGGGATTTGAACCCTTGAAAGGCTTGCACCTTTAACGGTTTTCGAGACCGCCGCATTCGACCACTCTGCCACCTCTCCATGCCTTGAAAATAAACAGTTTTTTGCGCCTTTATTCAAGGGAAAAAACTGCCTTTTTCTCCAAACTTTGCTCCTTGGCGGGAACAGAGCGTTTGGGATGGGGCTTTATATCAGACTGGAGGGAAGAGTCGAGGCTTACCGCGAGGTCAATTCACGGCCTTTTCCCCTTCTTCTTCATCCCCCCACCATCAGCGTCACGTCATCTCCATTGCGGCGGAGAGTAATCCGCCAAGCGCGGTGGGATTCATGTAGCGCCACCAGCGCATCGTCAACCGTGGCGATTTTCGTTCCATTGACCGCGACCAGAATATCCCCCGTGCGTAGGCCTACTCTGGCGGCGACGCCGTCATCTTTAACCTGTGTCACAACAACGCCGCGTGGGTTGCCTTGCAGTCCGATCTCCTCGCTCAAGGCAGGAGACAGGGTGGCTATTCTTGCCCCTGCTATGGGGTTTTGTCCTGTGACCCAAGTTTCATGGCGGGGCGGCTCTTCGGGAGGAGCGATCATCTCGACATGCAAAGTTGATTTTTGCCCCTTCCGGACGATGCCCAGCTCCGCCGAAGCGCCGACGGGCAAAGCGGTGATGCGATAGCGGAAAGCCTCAGGGTCTTCGACTTCGTGCCCGTTGACGGAAACGATGACATCGCCCGATATTAATCCCGCGCGAAGTGCGGGGCTTGCCGGATGCAGGCTCTTGACCAGATAGCCTGACGGTTGTGCCATGCCGAGCGACAGCGCGATGTCTTGCGTGACCCCCTGCCCTTCGATGCCTATCCACGGATGCGTCAGGTGGGTTTTGCCTTGCGTCACCGCATTCATCAACAGCCGCGCCATGTTAGAAGGAATGGCGAAACCGATGCCCATATTGCCGCCATCGCGGGAATAGATCGCGGCATTGATGCCAGTTAGTTTTCCGTCCATTGTCACCAAAGCACCGCCGGAATTGCCTGGGTTGATCGCGGCATCCGTCTGAATGAAATAGCCCAAATCGCTAGAGCCGACGGATTTATGCGTGAGCGCGGAGATGATGCCCATGGTTACCGTTTGCCCAACGCCGAAGGGATTGCCGATAGCCAGAACCAGATCGCCCACTTGCGCCTCGTCGGAATCTTTCAATTCCAAAAAGGGAAAGGCTTCGCCCTTGGCCTCAATGCGCAGAAGAGCGAGGTCGGCGTGTTCGTCCGTGATAACGATCTTGGCATCAACCTCGCGCCGATCAGACAAAACGACGCGGATTTGATCGGCATCGGCAATAACGTGGCGGCTGGTGACGATCAACCCGTCTGGCCGCACGATAACGCCAGACCCCAAGGAATGTTCCATCCGTTCCCGCGACATCCCCTGCGGCATCGCGTCGCCAAAGAACTGGCGGAAAAAAGGATCGTCGAACAAAGGCGAGACGCGTTGGCGCACCATTTTCTGGGTATAGATGTTGACGACAGCAGGCGTAACTTGTTTGACTAACGGCGCAAAACTTAAAGATATTTGCGCACGCGATTGAGGAACAACAGCCTCGGCACGGCAATCGCGCGCGCCGATCAGCAAAGCCAAAAACAGGCAAAGGGCAAAGAGAACGCGTTTCATGGGAGAAAGATAGTCATTCCCCAACGCGTTGAAAAGGGGGCGGTGTCTTTTTTGCGAGTGGGGCAAAGCGTTATCGGTGCATCTGGGAAAAGGGAATGATGCGCGGCATCCGTTTTGGCTTTGGGTAGAGAGCTTCATCTAGGCCTTCGGAAACGGTTTTGACTGCCTGAAAAATGGAGGAATAACGTTCGATGCCATTATTAAGCTCATCGATTGTGGCCTCTATATCCCTGATAATTTTCGGGGATTCCGAAAGAAGAGAATAGGCTCCCCCGATCGATCTTTTGATCGCCTCATCAAGCCCCGCACGCTCTATGGGAATAATATTGCCATAATGTGCCGGAAACTTGACTCCATAGAGAAGCCTTTCAGCATCGGGAAAAAACTCCAAAAGCCCCCCATTTCCTTCCGATCCCCAATGGTTATCATAGCGCAGCCATGTGAGGACAAGGTCTCTTTGTTTTTGGGTGACCCGTCTTTCCAACACTTTCCCTTGAGCTTCATGATAGGATGCTATTTTTAACATAAGGCTAGGCATTGTTCGAACGACAGCAATGGATTCATCGTCAAAGGCTTTCTTTCCCAAAGCCGCTCGAACGATATAATGCGCCTCCCTCAATCCCACGATGTCGTCTCTTGTAAACCTCACGGGTTTTACGAAGGGATCCCCGCGCTTTAGTATGTCGTTGCCTTCCCATCCCAAGCGCAGGATAAAGTGCAAGTTCCTCCCCACGGGGTAACCCGATTCACCAAAGAAGGACGTGCCGGGAAGACGGTTGATTGCGTCAGGAGCTTTTGCTGTAAAGAAGCTAAGAAGTCTGTTGGAAATGTCGTTCATCGAAATGCCTTGTGTCGTTATTCGGTCATCCTAACCGAGAATGACGAAAGTAAAAATGAAAAACGCCCTCTTTGCCAAAACCAAAAAGGGCGTTTTTAAAAGAGGAGAAATTACTAAGCCTTACTGCCCCTTGCAGCTCGGCATGCATTTCTGCAAAGATTTGCGGCAGTCGCCGCTGGCACCAAAGACGCCGGAGGGGCCGTTGATGCCACTGTTATCGCCGACAGCGTGCGAGTCCATGCAACGGGAGTATTCATCGTTGCATGAACGGCGGCACATCTCGCGGTCGCTTTCGATAATCGTGGTTTTGCCGTCTTGTCCGACGTAAGTCTCAGGCGGTTTTGTTCCCGACACACAGGCTGAAAGCATTCCTACGACTGTGATCATAAGGATGCGTTTCATCATGGTTTTACGCCTTTGCTGCTTCGGCTTCTGTCGCCGCTTTGTCGGCAAGCAGAGCGCGTTGCTTGGCGCCCTTGGCTTCGACGTCGCGTTCGACAAATTCGATCATCGCCATCGCGGCGGCATCGCCGTAGCGGAAGCCAGCCTTCATGACGCGGGTATAGCCGCCATTGCGGCTCTTATAACGTTCGGCCAAGGCGCTGAACAGCTTCTTGACGCTGTCTTCGTCGCGCAGGATCGACAGAGCGCGGCGGCGATTGGCCAGACCGCCCTTCTTGCCGAGCGTGATCAAGCTTTCGGCGATGGGGCGCAGATCCTTGGCTTTCGCCAAAGTCGTGGTGATTTGTTCGTTTTCGATCAGAGCCACAGCCATATTGGCGAACATCGCTTTACGATGGGTGGAGGTGACGCCGAGCTTACGATATCCATTTCCGTGACGCATGTTCTTCTTCCTTTATGGCTTGGCTCTGTGATTTCGTCGTCTGACGCTCTTGCAGAAACCGGTTGTAAGTAAGACGCGGCCTGAAGTTTCCTTGCAGATCCGCGCCTTATCGTCAATTCACGCTCAAAACGGTTCTTCCATCCGCTTGGCGAGGTCTTCGATGTTTTCGGGCGGCCAGTTGGGGATTTGCATGCCCAAGGTCAGGCCCATCTGAGTCAACACTTCCTTGATTTCGTTCAAGCTCTTGCGGCCAAAGTTTGGCGTGCGGAGCATTTCGCCTTCGGACTTCTGAACCAAATCGCCGATATAAACGATGTTGTCGTTCTTGAGGCAATTCGCCGAACGTACCGACAATTCCAATTCGTCGACCTTGCGAAGCAAGTTGCGGTTGAAGGGCAGATCGCCTACCGCTTCGGGAACGCTGGCGGATTGGTGCGGTTCTTCGAAGTTGATGAAGAACTGGAGCTGGTCTTGGAGAATACGAGCGGAGATCGCCACGGCGTCTTCCGGCGAGATCGAGCCGTCCGTTTCGATGGTCAAAGCCAGCTTGTCATAATCGGTTACCTGACCGACACGGCTGTGTTCGATCTTGTACGCGACTTTACGCACGGGGCTGAACAAAGCGTCGATCGGTAGCAGGCCGATGGGCGTATCTTCTTTGCGCAGAGCGGCGGCGGGGATGTAGCCGCGACCGGTTTCGATCATCAGTTCCATCGACAGCTTCGCGCCCTTGTCGAGCGTGCAGATGACGAGATCGGGGTTCATGACTTCGACATCGGCGCCGGTTTCGATTTGCTTGGCGGTCACTTCGCCCGGGCCTTCGGCGCGGAGGCGCACGCGGCGGGGAACGTCGTTATGCGAACGCAGAGCGAGGCTCTTGAGGTTCAAGATGATGTCGGTCACGTCTTCACGGACGCCAGGGATCGAGGAGAACTCGTGCAACACACCTTCGACCTGGATCGAGGTAACGGCGGCACCTTGCAACGACGAAAGCAAAACGCGGCGAAGCGCGTTGCCCAGAGTCATGCCAAAACCGCGTTCCAAAGGTTCGATAACCATGGTGGCGACGTTAGGATTGCTTTCCGAGACTTGGACGGTTTTCGTCGGCTGAATCAGCGATTTCCAGTTTTTCTGTAACACGGACGGACCCTTTCGGTTTATTTCTTACTCAACAAAGCCTGACCGGTTTGCGCCGCGCTGAACGCGGCGTCGAAGCGGCCTTTATTCTTACACGCGGCGACGCTTGCGAGGACGGCATCCGTTATGCGGGATCGGCGTCACGTCGCGGATCGACGTTACCGAGAACCCAACGGACTGCAATGCACGCAAAGCCGACTCGCGGCCCGACCCGGGGCCCTTGACTTCGACTTCAACCGTGCGAACGCCGTGCTCAATCGCTTTACGACCTGCATCTTCGGCAGCCATCTGCGCGGCATACGGAGTCGACTTACGCGACCCCTTAAAGCCCATCAATCCCGAAGATGACCAAGCAATCGTGTTGCCCTGCGCATCGGCGATCGTGATAATCGTGTTGTTAAAGGTCGCGTTCACATGAGCGACGCCGTTGATGATGTTTTTGCGTTCGCGGCGGCGGCGAATGGGGGCCGCTTTATCAGACTTGCCCTCGGTCTTTGTTGGTGTTGCCATAGTTCTTTCTTTTCCTTGTTTACTCCCCGGCAATAATCTGCCGGAGCTTGCACTTCATCCCGCTAAGGATAGTCGCAGATCCCCGCCTGCGCAGGGATAAACATCTTCATAAACCCGCAACAGCGAGCCCAAAAAACGCTTACTTCTTAGCGATCTTCTTGCCGGCAATCGGCTTGGCTTTTCCCTTGCGGGTGCGCGCATTGGTATGCGTGCGCTGACCGCGAACGGGTAGGCCCTTGCGATGGCGCAGACCGCGATAGCAGCCCAAATCCATCAAACGCTTGATATTCATCATAACTTCGCGGCGCAGATCGCCCTCGACTTTATAATTCTTATCGATGTCTTCGCGGACCTTCAGGATTTCGCCTTCGGTCAGCTGATTGACACGCTTTGTCGGTTCGATACCGACGCGTGCGCAAATTTCCAAAGCATTGGTAGGCCCAATGCCGAAGATGTAACGCAACGCAATGTGCAACGGCTTTGCCGCTGGAATGTTAACGCCTGCTATACGAGCCACTTTGTTCTCCAAAAAAACAACAAAAACACCGCATTGGCGCAGGGTCAATCGTGCGTCAAAACGGAGTTTAATTGCAAAAAAGTCTAAGCTTCGATCCCGAAGCCGAGGTGCCGCAGTATAGGGATTGAAAGGGGAGAGTCAAGCGTTGAAGGGAACCTGACGGGTAAATTTAAGACTAACCCCATAACACGCAAGATTCGGCACACAAAAAATTAAATCTATATTTTAAAACAATAGGTTATATCATAACCGCGCCGTCTCTTCGATTTCCAATACCAGTTTTCGCACCCTCACTTCTTATACGGAAAGGGAATAAGGCACGCGAATCTCGAGTCTTGTCCCTCGATAAAGTTCTGAGAAGACCTCGATTGTCCCGCCGATTTCCTTAACTTCGCGCACGACGACCTCCATGCCCACGCCACGCCCCGACAAATCGGTTGCGTCATCGCGCGTCGAAAAACCGAACGAGAAAATGTTCTGGATCACGGCATGATCGTCCTGGTCGCGCCACGGACCGCCAGGCGCGGATGCGGCGAGCTTCGCCCGTACACGCGAGGGATCAATCCCGCTCCCATCGTCAGAAATGGTAATGTTAAGCCACCGCTTGTCTCCGTCTTTCACGACATCGGCGTTGACGGAAACAAGTCCGGCAGGATCTTTACTGCGCGCCAGACGCGTGACGGAAGGCTCGATACCGTGGTCGATGATATTCCGGCAAACATGGGTCAAAGAGAAAATCAGCCCCTGATAGCGGCGCATCAGTATAGGCGGATTGGAACCTGAAAAACGAACCGGCTTAATTTGCTTGCCCGTGATTTCTGCCAAATCGACCAATTCCCGCTCGAACTGGCGGAAGCAATCTTGAAGAGGCTCTGCGACAATAAACCGCAGATAGTGGTCGATAACATCGGGACTTACGCCCGCCACGCCCATCACAAGAGCAAAGCTGTAAAGCTGGCTCTCCTCAATTTCATGCATATTGCCGCGACGTTCGTAATCTTGCCCGATAAGATCCTTGATGTTTTCAAGAACGGTCCTCAACTCGCGGTCAATGCAACGCCGCCCAGCGTCCATAACCTTCATGAATTCTTCGTCGGAAGCAATGGCATCGCTACGAAGTTCCGTTTCCAACCCATGTACCGTATCGGCAAGATCCTTAAGATGGAAATGTTTGACCGCAGCCTTCAGCGTATGCAGCAAGCGCATCAAGGGCACAGACCCCTCGCGGGTCACGGGAACGACGGCTTGCTCTAAAAATGTGCGCACATGAGTGATGGTCGTTAAAAACTGGTTGCGCTCGCGGAAGATGCGGCAAATCATGTCGGCATAGTCCTGCCGCTGTTTGGCGAGTTCCTGCGCCGCGTATTCCTCGGTTTCATCGGTCGCAATCAACACCACGCGCGCCAGAACGCGCGGTTTCATATAGATAGGCCTATAAACAAGAGTAATTCTGCGTTTTTCGGAATGAGAAAAAAACTGCGGCAGAAAATTGACGACGTCCTGAAAGCCAAGGGCATGATCCGGCATGAACAAAACATCAAGCCAATCCTTGAAATCAGATCGCCCCTCCTCGGGAACGCGAAGAACATCCATGATGCTTTTGCCGCCCGGCACCGTCTCTAACAAATCGCGACACGCCTGAGAATAAACTTCGTCGCAAAGGCCGTCCTGTCCAAAAGACAAAAAGCCCTGCCCCAAACTGTTGACAAGCACCTCGGTCAACCGATCGTGATCACTGACGATCTTATAAACGGCATAGTTAAGGTAGTAGAGGTAGCAGATGCCGCCAAATGTTGTCGTCGTAATGACAAAGAAGCTCCCCCGGTTCGTCACGGGGCCATAGCCGAAAACAGGCAGCGCCACAGCAACCAGCAAGATAAGAATGATCGCCGTCATCCCCACCAGCGACGTATGCAAAGTATCGAACTGCCGCGTCGCCTCGTTTATGCTGGGAGGATCGCCGCCACGGGACTCCGATCGTGCCGTTGCTTCGGCAAGAATCTCGGACGTTTCTCTAGAGTCGAACATAAAAATCTTTCACCATGAATATCCACGGCTATTCCGCGTCTTTGCCTGCAAAAACGCTGTGCGTCGCAACATAGACCTGGAACAGGTGCCCCGCGAGATGGAAAGGAACAATCATGTATTTGCCGCGATGAAACTGGCAAACAAAATGCCCTTTGCCCGTCACGACGCAAGGGATTCCAAGCTTGATCTGATACTCTCGATTGTTAAGTTCGGTTTTGACCTGACCAAAGACCATATTAGTCAATTCGCCGACGGCATCGACGGCCATTTCATGCGTAATGGTCACGGACTCGCCGATCACCTGAGGCAAAATGTCGCGCACGGCATCGAAAGTCATGCACAAAATCATTGTGCCATCCAGCTGCTGCTGCACCATGCCAATGATGCCGGAAATATCGCCCACCAAAGAGACCATGCCGTCCCCGGACTCGGGCGGATCCGCCGTTACCTCGACATTGAACGTTTCGCGCATCGAGCGAACGACGGCCGCAATGATATCCTTGGCAAGCACGCCATCGAGAGCAAGTTGTTTTTGAACCTGAGTCATGAATGTTCCCCTTAACCGAAAATACCGCCAGCGACTTGTCGCTTACGCTTAAGCCATTCGTTAATCTCAAAAAGCTTTTTGCCAAGATCGGCGGGGGAAACCGGTTTGACGATATAGGAAGTCGCGCCGGCCTTGATCGCCTTCATGATGTTCTGTTGTTCCGATTCCGCCGTCAACATGACGAAAGCAGTGTCCGCATATTCGGGCTTGGCGCGGAAATAACTCAACACTTCCAGACCCGAAATCGTCGGCATGTTCCAGTCGAGAAAAACGACGTCGTAGGGCTGATTGGCAAGACGAGATTTTTGAACTAGGTCTATAGCCTCGCTCCCGTCCGCAGCCGTCTGCACGTTCTCGATTTTAGATTCTTTCAGCGTGTTGCGAACGAACTGACGTATCAAAAAATGATCGTCGGCAACAAGCACTCTCAGGCTTTCTAATGGACTCACGGTAGTTCTCCTCTGTGGGTCTTGTCCAAATCATATTGCCGCACCTAAAGCGTGGAGCAACGGAGTAATAGGTGAAAGGATAGCGAAGAGCGTACAAACGAACCCTATGATTTGTGTCACAAAAACCTTGATGCATGGTTAACAAGGCTCTCGAATAAGCGCCGCCATCGCACAGACGCGCATATTCAGCCTTCCCTGCGTTCAGGGAATAACGAAATATATCATGATGTTATAGCGAAATCCTCGGTAACCGCAGGGAGAGAAATTGCAAGAAACAAAAGCAATTTCCCACAAGACACAAGGTCAGTAACGCACCGAAACAATCTCAAGAGTATCGACCCCCGATGGCGTGCGCACGTCTATTGCGTCTCCGACGCGCGCTTTTAGCAAGGCTTTGGCGATGGGCGATATCCAGCTGATTTTTCCGTTGGACAGTTCGGCTTCATCGATGCCGACCAAAGTCACCGTATGCGCAACGCCATCCTGCCGGACATAAGTGACGGTCGCGCCGAAGAAAACCTGATCGCGCTTCTTCTGCTGTTCGGGATCGACGACAATCGCTGTTTCCAAACTTTTGGTCAGATAACGTGCGCGGCGATCGATTTCGCGCAAGCGTTTCTTTCCGTAGATGTAGTCGCCGTTTTCGGAACGATCGCCGTTGCCCGCCGCCCATGAGACGACCTCGACCACCTTAGGACGTTCAACGCGCATCAAATGACGCAACTCTTCCTGCAACACAGCGAAGCCGCGCGGAGTCATGTAATTTTTGACGGGCACAGCGACTTCGGATTCCAGTTCTTCGTCGTCGCTGTCCGTATCTTTGGTAAAAGCCTTGCTCACGAATGCTTACGCTCCAGCATTTCTTGAACGCGTTCGGCGACAAGGCGCATATCGTCCAAAGGGGCATAACTCCATGTTTCGATTTTCCCTGTGAAGGGGCGCGTCATGCCGTCGTCGCGCATCGCTTGATGAAAGCGGCGGAATTTATCCGAGCCGCCCGGCAATTCGATCACCATGACGGGCTTGCCCGTCGAGCAAGCCTCGGACACCATATTCACGCTGTCGCACGTCACCACAATAGCATCCGCCAATCCCAACATGCCGTAATAGGGATTATCCCCCTGCCCGTCCCAAATATACGAAGGCGTATCGCGCAAAGCGTCTTGCAAAATCGTCAAATTTTCCGCGCCGGTACGGCGCGAAGGCGTAATCATCAAGCTTCCCTCGCGTCCCGCAATCGCCGCTAGCTGCGCCGCTATCACTTTCATCTCGCGCGGAGTCAGGCTGTAAACCGCGTTGCTGCCGCCGATCAAAACGGCAATGCGCGGCGAAGGCAAATGCGCAACCTGCGGCAAAAAACGAACAGCCTCGCGCGCCAGCATGTCCGGCGTCACGCGATGCATAGAGCCGCGCGTCGTCATAACATTCAAGCCGGAAAGCCTGTCATGGCGTGGTACGACGACAAGATCGAAACGTGACGGATCAATAACCGGATTCTGGATTTGCACGGTCAAGGTTCCCCTGCCCCCGTTCTTCCGCGACGCACGCCGTGCATACAGGGATGCGGGGACGCTGGCGCGTCCCGAGGCTATTAATAGATCGGGCCAAGGGGGCACAACGGGGTCTCCTTGATCGCTGAAAGCATAAGCAAGACCGTGGCGCAAGAAGGGGCTTAACTGCTTCCAAGGGCTACGCAATTTGATACGCTTGACCTCGCAAGACGCCCCCAAAGCCTCAGCAAGACCGAGGCACTGATTTTCCATTCCCGCCTTGCCGTCCGTGACGACCCAGCACATGACTTGGCTATTGTGTAACATCGCGCTATTATACCCCCTGTTCCCAACAGTCTTAGAGCCGAACATGAAGCTCGTCAAACTAGACCGCACGGATATTCGCATTTTGCGTGAGTTGCAACATGATGGCAGCATCACGAATGTCGCTCTGTCGAAAAAAGTCGGCATTTCGCCGCCGCCTTGCTTGCGGCGCGTGCGATCTTTGGAAGAAGCGGGATACATTCGCGGCTATTACGCGGACATCGCCGCAGACAAAGTCGGCTTTGGCATTACGGTGTTTGCTATGGTCTCGCTGGCAAGCCATACCGAAAGCGATATCGCCCATTTTGCTAAACTAATCGAAGGATGGCCTCAGGTGCGCGAAAGCTATCTGATGACCGGCGACACCGACTACTTGCTGAAAATCGTCGCCGAGGATTGGGAGGCTTTTCAGAAATTTGTCACCACCCAGCTTTCAGGCTCCCCCAACGTCGCGCACATCAAATCAATGCCAGCTATGCGTCGCACGAAGTTCGCGCCCGGCGTCCCCATTGAAGAGAAGGGCGGGACACCGATTTGAGAGAACTAATTTCCGTCAGATAATCGGCGGTTAGTTCACAGATGGATATTTTGCCGCCCCTGATTTCCACAATGTAAGGAGTGTCTGGCTTGAATGTGCCATCCGTCCTTTGGTCTGTTTTTGACAAAACGGTGGAGAGAGCGGCATTGACAACAGCATGGGCGCCACTATGTCCGACAACGACGGTTTCGTGAGGCGACGGGTCTATCGCACGCAATAGCCCCGTCAGCACGCCGACGATTTGTGCCACCTGTTTCCCTTGCTCGTTCAATGGAATATCAACGTTTCCCCCCGCAAACTTTTTAAGATCGGATAAATACGTATTTCCGTGACGGCAGAGCACAAACCTTGTTCCGTCGGGCAATGCTTCTATAGCTTTTGAAAGAGGCTCATAGACGAGGTCGGGTTTATGAGCATCGCTTGGCAATTTCTTATGCGTCTTGAGATAATCCTGAACATAGAGAATATGCGCGATCTGCACCTTAGTCGCCGGAGGGATCGTGGTGGCAAGTTCGTCTACGCTCTTCCCCACGCCCTGCCCTCCTGCCTTTTGGACAATGGCGGCGCAGCCTTTTAAAACGTTTTGAACATAGTCCGAAACGGTATCGCCGCCGTCGTACTTCGTTTCAATATTGGCGAGACGCTTTCGCTCTTCGATCGTGTCGGAAAGGATTGACGTGTTCGACAGGGGTTTCTTTTGCCGCGCCTCTTGAGCGATTTGGGCGACTTCTTCTTGCGTCAACTCTCTTCCCAAAGAAATTTCCTTGATGTGCCCACAGGTTTGTTGCACGGCCTTGCGCCAAGCCCTGTAGGCGCCGGAAGAATTGACGATGATATCCAATGTTTCCTGAGCGCGGGACAACGGGCTGACATAGGCCTTTTCCACGGGCTTTTTGACGGGAAGAGCCTGCACGTCGAAGGCCACGCGATCGATGATTTTTTGGAGAGCGGCAGGATTAACGGGATTTTCCGTGTCTCGGAGGGCTTGGATAACGGCCTCGACATCTTCGACTAACGCTCTGGCCCGATGATTATTCTTGTTATAAAACACGCGCTTGCCTCAAACTCTCCAAAAATAAAAAATTCTTTTAAACGAATTATTCAAAGACTTGCTGTTCACTTATCTTACGCCCCACAGGGTAAAGAAACCATGAAATCGGGTGGCGGAATAACTTTTTGCGCCAGAACAATGCGTTATTGGTTTAATGACGTCCTACCCCTCGCCGTCTTTTTCCTCATCCTCGCCCAACAGCGTCACGGTGACTTTGTCTACGCGGCGGTTGTCCATACTGGCAATTTCGAAATGGGCGTCTTCCCAGCGGAGTTGATCGCCGACGACGGGAATGTGCCGCAGATGATCGAGCATGAATCCGGCGAGGGTTTGGAAATCGCCTTCGCCGCGCATGTCTTTTAGGCCCGTGAGGGCTTCGACTTCGTCGAGCGGCATCATGCCGTCAAGCAGCCAGATTCCTTCTTTGTGTCGCACGGGTTGGGCTGTTGCGTCGCGGCCTCTCCCGGGAAGCTCGCCTGTGACGGATTCAACGATATCGGTGATCGAGACGAGGCCTTCGACCCCGCCATATTCATCGACGACGATGGCGATATGCTGGCCTGCGCGTTTGAACTGATCGAGAAGACGCAAAACGGGCGTTGTGTCCGGCACGATGAGGGGGGCGCGCATGACGGGGGCAAGCGACAAAGAAAGGCCGTCAAAGCTGGCATTGAGCAAATCTTTAGAATAGACGATGCCGAGGACTTCTTCCATATCGCCGCGTGCCACCGGAAAGCGGCTGTAACCGCTGGAGCGGATGATGTGTTTGTGGGCGGCTGGCGTATCATCGATGTCCAACCAAACCATATCCATGCGCGGGGTCATGATCGAACGCACGGTGCGGTTTGCCAGACGCATGACGCCTTCCAGCATGTCTTTTTCGGCGGGTTTCAACGCGCCGGATTCCGTGCCTTCGGCGATAATGTTTTTGATCTCGTCTCCCGTCATGGTTTGATCGGGGGGATTGTTGAGTCGCAGAAGGCGCAAGATCATTTTGGTTGAGAACGACAAAAGCCAGACGACTGGTGCTGCAATCGTCGCGATTACGCGCATGACATGGGCGACCCGCACCGCTATCGGCTCGGCATAGGCCAAGCCGATGCGCTTGGGCACCAATTCACCAATGACAAGGTTCAGATAGGTGACGCCCATTACGGTGAGAACCAAAGCGACAATCTCGCCGCGCGGAGCGATCCACGGCAGCGCGTTCAGATAGATGGCGAATTCTTCGGACAAAGTAGCGCCGCTGAACGCCCCCGCCAGAACGCTGGTCAAGGTCATGCCGACTTGGACGATGGAAAGAAAGGAAGAAGGGTCTTCGTTCATATCCAGAACAAGTTGCGCCCCCGTATTGTCGTCATCGACCATCTGCCGCAACCGCGCCCGACGCGACGAAACAATCGCCAATTCCGACATGGCAAAAAACCCGTTCAACAGAACGAGCAAAACAACAATGCCAATCTCGGCGGTTAGGGACAAAGAAGAAGCCTCGCAAGAAAATGACCAGAAGCCGGAAACGCGGCTTGCAATGTCGACCCCCCAATACCTAAAGCATCATCGATTGAAAGGAAACAGGGTTCTTTTTGGCGTCTATTTTCGTGCAGCTTCGTCTGATCTCTCAAGCAAGAAAAAAGGGATGCTCGCGAAAGCGGACATTCCTTTGTGTGTTCTTATAAATGAGGCTAGCTGATCAAAAAACTGCGCGTGACATCACGCCAGATTGGAAGAATCCCCCTAAGCCATTTGGGGTGTTAAGTCACCAACTTGAACTTGCTCACGCACTGGCTGAAGCCGCGTCTCTGCTCGTTTGTGTTTTGGCTTGGCATAGGCGGCAGACATTACAAAAAGCTCCTCAAGCATAGGGTTTGTGCCATTAAACTTATCTTTCTTGGGGCAGAGATGCGCTATTTCTTTCGGATCAAACACCGTCGCTAGAGAATAATATTCGATCTTCTCAGGATGGAGCATTTTATCATAAGTATCTTGAATGGTATCCGTCAGCGGCAACACCTCAATGCTGCGGGTCATAAGATCGCGGAAATAAGCCCCCACCGTCGCATCTTGATGACCAAGGAACTCCAGATAATCAGCCATATTGTTGGCACTCCATGTCTTAACTCGCTTATCAACGAGTTCGTGGAGCATATCATCAGACATGCCCGTTCCTTCGGCAAAAGTTAGGACTTCCCTGATAACAGGTGCCGCTTGTTCTAGCCATGGGTCAAGCAATGTGCCAATCGATGTGTTGTCCCGAACCATCTTCACATCCGCTCTAATCCCGCCGCAATCGCTGTGACCCCTGACTTTGAAATCCCTCATCCCTTCTTTCAGGGCTCTGCGTAAATCACGCAAAGATGGGTGAGTCTCACCATTGACCAGAACGGTATGAGGGGGGAAGAAAGCGGCGATTGACGCATTGGTAAGAACATCACCCTCATTCTTGGAGAAAGAGTCGCCCATATTATCGCGGGAATCACAGCACACAAAACACATACACTTGGCTTTGTGCTGCGGAGGCGGAGCAACGACAATACCTGTGATCGTCTCGCTCTGTTGGAATAAATCCATCAAGCTAGCGCTCATGTCCAACGGATAAACTATATTCCGAACGGCATCATGATAAATGGAAGCGATTTGGACGTCTTTCTTATGCTTGCCGCCCAGCTCATACCCACGAACAATGGCCTTAGTCCGCAGCCCTCTTTCACGGGTCAATTCAAGGGCGGTCAGTTTGTAAAGAGCCGCCACACCAGCCTTGCTGCCAAGGTCAAGACCGAGTTCCTCCGCAACTTTAAACGCTTCGTCATAGACCGGCTTCTTCAGCTCCATCCACGGGTGAAGATAATTCTCTGATTCTGGGAGGGTCGCAGCATCAGGTCTAAAGTAATCAACGATTGTCACAGCCAAAGGACTATTGCTGCTTCCAAAACTAATAAATTTCTTCGTCCCTAAATGATTCAAAGAATATTCGATCCCCGGGCCAACAGCGTCTGTAAAGCCCCCTGCCTCTTCTATCTTTGTCGTAATAACGGCACCAGAAATGCGAAATGCCGTCGCCTCTCTCACTTTGGCAATATTAACAAGCGGATAGTTTCCCAACGCATAGCCGACGATGGTGTAGGTAGGCTGTTGACCGTTTTGTGCAGCGGCCCACACGCATGCGTTCCGTGGGCACTCACGCATCAATTCTGGAGAAAGACCGCAAGCGTAGGATGCTCCACCTCCGGCGGTGGGGCGCCCTTGCTCCACACTCCAGCTGGAGTTTCCATTTGAATGACCGGAACCATTGCCACTTGTAACAAACATAACCTAGCCTCTATATCGCAACTCTATTGCTTATTATCTACGGCAGTCTTCGTTCGCTGCCGCACGCCTGAAAATTATCGTCGGATTACTGGACTTCGGCTGGCGGTGAAATGGCTGACGGCTCCACAAAGGCGCGTCGCGCGGGAAATGAAGGGGGATAAAATGTCGTTTACTTGGGTCTTACACTCGCCATCGTTGTCCATGGCCTGCCTCTTTGTTCTCGTCCGTTAAGCTACCTGCTAAACCCTTTGACAGTGGAGCTTTAGCCCGTTTTTTGGCTTATGCTGCGCTGCCGTTCTTGCTTACGCATTCCATCGCAAGAAGTGGTGCCTGATTGCTCTTGTTACCGAGTCGCGTCTTTGACTAAGATCAAGTATTATATTCTTTCGTATCGAGTGTAACTTACTGAATACAATTAATTAAATATTTACGCGCAAGTATACACCTCAAGCGCGATTCCACCAAACAGGTAATTACTTGCCTATTTTTATCAATAGGTTAGGCAAGGCTAAACACAACATATTGTGCGGGCTTTCCCGAGCTTTTTTGATCTTCTCTCTACGACCCACTGTTACAGCGTAGCAAAGTTTCATCT
Organism: uncultured Pseudomonadota bacterium; assembly: GCA_903920205.1. Taxonomy (GTDB): domain Bacteria; phylum Pseudomonadota; class Alphaproteobacteria; order UBA9219; family UBA9219; genus CAIXLI01. The sequence goes on along the minus strand of CAIXLI010000125.1, from coordinate 378 downwards.
ACGCTTTCTTAACAACGCCGGAAATTATGCGCCCAGCAAGGCAAACCATTGGGAATACATGGCAAGATCGCGCTTAATATCCGCATGGCGCCCCTCGGCGGCGGGATCTTGGCCCCATTTCTTGTTTTGCCAGATATGATCGAGCTCGGCGGCTTCGAAAACCGCTGTGGCATCTGCATTTCCCTTAATAAGAGCCAAACCGAGCACAAGGGACCCGAGCGTGCCACAAGCCTCACTAAGGCCTGTTAGGCGGAAAGCGTCGAGTTGTTCGACAAAACCCCGTAAGGAGGTCAAGGCTTCCTGATTTTGCTCAAAAGGGATGATTCCGCTTCCGGTGCGCAAATCGGCATTGAACGTCGCCTTGCACCAAACGAGATA
>CAIXLI010000124.1 GCA_903920205.1 uncultured Pseudomonadota bacterium | reverse complement strand
TCACCATGCCAGGAACGCGGTAATCGAGAAGTCCGTTGCACCATTCCAAAAAACTCATCGTCAGAGCCTCCTTCGTTGTTGGAGACTCTCAGAATCACACTCCTTGTAAAACTTGCGTTAATAATTTCTGATTTTGCCCTGCAAACCCCTTGCTTTTTGAGGGGCGAAAGCATAAAAACCCTTTGTCGTCGGGGATAATCCCTGCGGCTTTATGTAAAACTCACGCGTGTTTGGCTCTTGCGGTAAATCCCGCGATGCGCCGTCCGGTGGCGGTTCTTGGAACCTCCCACAAAAACACGCGGCGGATTAACCGGAGAAAGGCACTATCATGACGATGCCCGTCGTAACCCTGCGGCAATTGTTCGAGGCTGGCGTTCATTTCGGCCACAACACCCGTCGCTGGAACCCCAAAATGCAAGACTATCTGTTCGGCGTGCGCAATAACGTGCACATCATCGATCTCGAACAGACCGTTCCTTTGTTCCAACGCGCCCTGCAAACCCTGCGCGACACCGCCGCTTCGGGCGGTCGCGTGCTGTTCGTGGGCACCAAGCGTCAGGCGCAGGACAAAGTCGCCGAAGCCGCTTCGCGTTGCGGTCAGTATTACGTCAACCATCGATGGCTGGGCGGCATGCTCACCAACTGGAAGACGATCTCGCAATCGATCAAGCGTTTGCGCGAACTGAACGAAAAGCTGGAAAACTCTGCCAAGAAGCTGACCAAGAAGGAAGCGTTGCACATGTCGCGCGACCGCGATAAATTGGAAAAGGCGCTGGGCGGGATCAAGGATATGGGCGGTTTGCCTGATATCATTTTTGTTATCGACACGCTGAAGGAAGACATTGCGATCGCCGAAGCCGTTAAGCTTGGCATCCCCGTCGTCGCTATCGTCGACAGCAATTCCGACCCCGCGCACATCACCTTCCCGATCCCGGGCAACGACGATGCTTCGCGCGCGATTGATCTGTATTGCGAATTGACGGCGCAAGCTGTCCTGGACGGTATCGAAGCCGAACTCGGCACCAGCGGCAAGGATGTCGGCGCATCCTCTACCGTGCCCAGCAGCGAAACCATGGTTGTTGAAGAACCTAAGGCTGCCGCAAGCGCCTAACAGGCATTGAGGGAGCGGCTCCGGCCTTTCAGGGAAAGAATCCCGCGAAGGCCGGAGCCGCATTCCCCAAAGCCAATCCCTGAACGCTCACTACGGAGATGAACATGACCGAAGTCACAGCCACAATGGTAAAGGATCTGCGCGAAAAGACCGGCGCAGGCATGATGGATTGTAAGAAAGCCCTGAACGAAGCCAATGGCGACATGGAAGCCGCCGTGGATTGGCTGCGCAAAAAGGGTCTGTCAGCAGCCGCCAAAAAGGCCGGTCGCGTTGCAGCCGAAGGGCTGATCGCCGTCGTTTCGACCGGAACCAAAGCCGCCGTGGTCGAAGTTAATGCCGAAACCGATTTTGTCGCCCGTAACGATCATTTTCAAGCCTTCGCGTTACAAGCCGCGCAACTCGCGCTGGACACGAACGCCGATATCGAAGCCTTGAAGAACGCCGCGCATCCGAATGGCGGCACGGTTCAGGAAGTTTTGACCAACCTCGTCGCCACGGTCGGCGAAAACATGTCGCTGCGCCGCGCCGCGCAATTGTCGGTGTCGCAGGGCGTTGTCGCTTCCTATGTCCATAACGCGCTCGCCCCCAATCTGGGCAAGATTGGCGTGCTGGTCGCGTTGGAATCCGTCGCGCCCGTCGCCAAGCTTCTGGAACTCGGCAAGCAGATTGCGATGCATGTCGCCGCTGCCCGTCCCGACACCCTCAGCATCGCGGATGTCGATACCAAGGCTTTGGATCGTGAACGCAATGTTCTGGCGGATCAGGCCCGCGCTTCGGGCAAGCCCGAAGAAATCATCGCCAAGATGGTCGAAGGCCGTTTGCGCAAATACTACGAAGAAGTGGTCTTGCTCGAACAAATCTATGTCGTCGACGGCGAAAGCCGCATCGCGCAAGTAATCGAAAAAGCTGCCAAGACCCTCGGCGCCCCAGTCAAACTGACCGGCTTTGTCCGTTATCAGCTGGGCGAAGGCATCGAAAAGACCCAAGACGACTTCGCCGCCGAAGTCGCCAAAATGGTGTCGTAAGAGAACCAGTTATTGGATAAAAAAAATCCCCCGAACGGGAAACCGTTCGGGGGATTTTTTATGCCGCAGGGGCGGCGGGGATTGGTGGCGCCGTCTTTCCCACAGGCCGAGATACGGGAAGATACATCGCGGGATGTTGCCGAAGAGCCTGTTCGATAACGCTCGTCAGCGTGTGTTCTGAACCGCAAAGAATCTGTTCTTTCGGCAGAGAAGCTTTGCCGGATGAGGCAAGGGCTCCCTCGATAAAACCCCTCTCATAACGGGCAAACGAGGCGGCCTCTTTTGGGCGATACCATTCAGCAAAATGAGGCGGCAGAGAGTCACATTGATCCTCCTCTGGACAATAGAGTGGCGAGGAGGTGTGGGGGCGGCTTTCGAGTATATAAAAGGGCGTCGTGGGCAAGGCACTGCGCAAAAGGGTTGCGTAGACCTCCGCGCCAATCCCAGCATCAACAATCGGACTGGATTTCATCCAAAAACGCGAAACGATCAAATGAACAGGGCCGTTCTTTAATGCTTCTTGAGCGCGTGAAGCGGAATTAATCTTTTGGATTTCAATCCACGGAAAACGTGCTTTCGCCTCAATCATTTGCCTGGTCGTCTCCACGCCAGAATCCGCCACATAAAGCACCCGCATTCCCGCCGTTGCCGCGTGGAGGGGGTCTTTCGGCTTTGCCTGTTCCTCGTTGGCCGCCTTGATAACGTCGGAAAGCGTTACATCCCAACCGCTGAAGACTCTCTCTTCGCGTAGGGGAGGGAGATAGCGGGTGTCTTGAAAGACCTTCAGGATACCTTCTTTTGTGTAATAGGGATTATCGCTCTTCCTGTACCGTGCCGCCTTGTTTTCCAAAATATAGAAGGGGGTAGCATAATGGCGGCTTTCAGCGACATGCTCATAAAACAAAGCCCCCCCATTTACTGGAGAAATCGGATGGTCAGGACTTTCTTTGTAAGTCAATCTGAGCCAAAGCGGCGAAACGATAAGGTCAAAAGACCCGTCCTTATCCAACAGATATTCGGCTTCGGAAAGGGATGCGGCGAGCAGAACTTCGGTCTCAGGAAAAATTTCCTTTGCGACATCTGTCTGCCGAGAGACTTCACGGGAATAACTCGATGCTTTGTCGTAATCGCCGACCAAGTATAAAACCCTCTTCATTTTAAAACCTTTCCTTTAAAAACCCCGAATAATGGCGCAAAAGTACCAAATGCAAGTATTTACCGCAACCCATTTCCCCCTGTTCATTAAAAAGCAAGCCTGTATAATGGCTTGTCTTGATCGCGTCCGGTTCGGGGCTGTTCGGTTGACCCCGAAAAAGAAGAACAAAAACACAAGGAATGCCTATGAAGTCCACGCTCGCGGAGAAAAACACCATGTCTGCCCACGCCCCCTCTAAGGCGCGTTATAAGCGCGTCCTTCTGAAATTGTCGGGCGAGGCTTTGATGGGCGACCGCGATTACGGGCTGGATTCCGAAATCGTCGACCGCGTCGCGGCAGAGATTAAAACCGTTATCGATATGGGCGTCGAGGTTTGCGTCGTCATCGGCGGCGGCAATATCTTCCGTGGCGTCTCCGGCGCGGCGCAGGGGATGGATCGCGCCACCGCCGATTATATGGGCATGCTGGCGACCGTCATCAACGCGCTGGCGATGCAGAACGCGCTGGAAAAAACGGGCGTGCCGACGCGTGTGCTTTCCGCCATCCCGATGTCGTCGGTCTGCGAACCCTATATCCGCCGCCGCGCCATGCGCCACATGGAAAAAGGCCGCGCCGTGATCTTTGCCGCCGGAACAGGTAATCCCTTCTTTACGACCGACAGCGCGGCGGCACTCCGCGCTTCTGAAATGCAGTGCAACGCTTTGCTGAAGGCCACCAAGGTTGATGGCGTTTACAGCGCCGACCCCGCCAAGGATAAAAACGCCACGCGCTATGACCGGCTCAGCTATCTCGATGTGCTGTCGCAGGATTTGCAAGTGATGGACACCTCCGCCATTTCTCTGGCACGGCAAAGCAAGATTCCGATCCTTGTCTTTTCGATTTTCACCCATGGCGCTTTCGCCGAAGTGATGCAGGGCAAAGGCAAATTCACGATTGTGGAATAACAAGATCCAACCAAAGGAAACGACATGAATCTCGATCAAACGAAACAACGCATGGATGGCGCGATTGACGCCCTGCACAGGGAATTTACGGGTCTTCGCACGGGGCGCGCCTCGGTCAACTTGCTCGACAACATCCAAGTCGATGCCTATGGCAACGCGTCGCCGATCAATCAGGTGGGGACGGTCAACGCGCCGGAACCGCGCATGCTGACGGTTCAGGTGTGGGACAAGGCGCTCGTCAAGAACGTCGAAAAAGCAATCCGCGATTCAGGCCTTGGCCTGAATCCGCAGCCCGACGGTCAATTGATCCGCGTGCCCCTTCCTGAGTTGAGCCAAGAGCGCCGTTTGGAACTCGCTAAAATTGCGGGTAAATACTCGGAACAGGCCCGCATAGCGGTGCGCAACGTTCGCCGCGACGCGATGGACGCGGTCAAAAAAGAAAAACTACCCGAAGACGAATCCAAGTCTCTCAGCGAAAAAGTGCAAAAGCTGACCGACGAATACGTCAAAAAGATCGACGATCTGTTTGCCGCCAAAGAAAAAGAAATCACGCACGTTTAGCCTCCGTCGTCATGCCGGTGAAAGCCAGCACCCAGATTGAATGTTTATTCCACAGCGATTGAATCTGGCTTGATTAAGGAAGCCTCTGATTTTGCAACAGAGTAAAATGGGAAAGCAAAACCAAGAAACGCCTGCCCCCCCTCACCCTTTGCACATCGCCATCATTATGGACGGCAACGGGCGCTGGGCGAAGGCGCGTGGGTTGCCGCGCACAATGGGCCACCGCGCCGGAATCGAAGCCGTGCGCCGCACGATAGAAGCGGCGGGTGCGCAGCATGTCGGCTATCTGACGCTTTACAGCTTTTCGTCGGAGAACTGGCGTCGTCCTGCAACAGAGATTGGCGAATTGATGGGGCTTTTGCGCTATTATCTGCGCAGCGAGCTTGCGACTTTGCACAAAGAAAATATCCGTGTGCGCGTTATCGGCGACAGGAAAAAACTTCCCGCCGACATCGTCGAACAAATCGACCGCGCCGAAGCCCTGACCAACGACAACAAAAAACTGACCCTCACGCTCGCGCTTAACTATGGCGGGCGTCAGGAAATTACGGAAGCGGCGCGGAATCTGGCGCAAGCCGTCGAACGAGGTGAGGTGAAAGCCGACGCCGTTGACGAGGATGTTTTCCAGTCGTTTTTGTTTACTCGCGACACGCCCGACCCCGATCTTGTCATCCGCACCAGCGGCGAAAAGCGCATCTCGAATTTTCTTCTCTGGCAATCGGCCTATGCGGAATACGTCTTTATGGATGTCCTGTGGCCCGATTTTTCCGCCGAACAGCTGACCCAAGCAATCGAAGAATTCACCCGCCGCGACAGACGGTATGGGGCAACGGCGAGCAAGAGGTGATGGCATAAATTAACCATCAGAACCGATAAATCCAGAAGTGCGCCCCTTTTCTGTAGGGTAAAACCCTAAATATTGTGCGCGGCCATGGAGGGCGTCCCCCGTGCAAGCAATAAAAAGTTTGTTCCTCGGATGAGGCGTATGCTAGAAAACCTCACATTGAATAAGCGTTTTTGAATGACACGTAACTTTTTCGGAGGAATAAAATGAAAGTAACTTTTTCCAAGATTTTTTCTTATCTTGCAATCCCCGTCATACTCCTAGAAGCGGGATGTTCCAACAACACCAAGAACGAAAAAGAGATTTTTAAATCTGGAACAGACGCTGTACCTGCGACAACAATCGAAACGCCTTCTGCGGAAAACAAAGAAAACGATCAAACGCGTCCCGATGGTTATCCAGAAACATATACGAAAGTGCGAGTACTCTTCGACGAGAAGACAAATTTAGCGCGTGTTGTGCTTTCTCAGCACTACTCCGGCCCGGCACACGAGGGAGACTCGGAGATTGACCAGACGGCAGAATTGCCACAAGAAAAAGCCATCTTTGCGGCAAAGTTTGTTTGCAAAACGGGGATTCTTTTGCATAGTCAGGAAGACATCAAGGCGTTTATGGATAGGCAGGAGAGGGATCGCCTTACAAGAAAGAGACCCTTGGACGTCCTTAACTTTTAGAGTCTCCCTCTGGGATCCGTAACCCCCCCGCCTTTAGGCGGCTGGGAAACGGATCCCAGAAGGTGGTATAATGAAAGAATGGAAAACTACAAAAGCGGAAGTC
>CAIXLI010000123.1 GCA_903920205.1 uncultured Pseudomonadota bacterium | reverse complement strand
GAATCGCGTCAGCTTTGAGTATGTGCTACGCAGAGAAAATCCCCCACAATCGTCAGGAGGATGTTTTCTCCAACAATCGGCAGTATCTCGCTAATAATCAGAAAAAATCGAGTATCGAAAATAGGCTCGCAGGGAATCGCGGCGCCGTTGTTAATTCAGGGAGTACCCTCTTTGCCAAGTTAAACGACCCGAAAAAAATGGCTCCGACTCCCTTTACCTAATCTCGCCGCCAGCGCGGAATTCACGCCCATTTTTTGACTGCTACCGAAGCGTTCAATCCTCCGAACGCAAAGGAGTTGTTCAGCGCGACCTTGATCGGCATGGGGCGCGCTTTGTTAGGGACATAGTCCAGATCGCAGGCGGGGTCTGCTTCCTGATAATTGATTGTCGGGGGGGCTATGTCTTCACGCACCGCCAAAATCGTCGCCAACATTTCCAAAGCCCCCGCCGCGCCCAGTGCATGACCAAACAGGGATTTGCTGGACGACAGCGCGACGGTCTTGGCGCGTTCGCCCAGCGCCGTTTTGACCGCAGCCGTTTCCATCGCGTCGTTGATATGCGTGCCCGTGCCATGCGCGTTAATGTAATCGATTTCCTCCGGCGCAAGCCTGGCGTCGTGTAGACAGGCAGTGATGGCGCGCGCGGCTCCTGCGGCGTCGGGGGTTGTGATGTCTTTGGCGTCGGAACTCATGCCGAAGCCTGCGAATTCCGCGTAAATCTTTGCGCCGCGTTTTTTGGCCTTCTCTTCGGTTTCCAGAACAAACATCGCTGCGCCTTCGCCCAAGACCATGCCTGCGCGACCGGCGGAAAAGGGACGGCATAAATCAGGTGCCATCACGCGTAACGCTTCCCATCCTTTCAGCGTGCCGAGCGTCATACAGGCTTCGGCCCCGCCCGTGATCGCCGCATCGATCAATCCCGACCGCAGCATCGACAAAGTCACGCCCATTGCGTGGATGGCGGAGGCGCAGGCGCTGGCGACGGTAAAGCCTGGCCCCGTGATGCCCAGCGCCATGCTGATCTGGCTCGATCCCGCATTGACCATCAGGCGCGGAATGGTAAAGGGATGCACGCGTCCCGAGCCGTTCGTGTCCAGCAATTTATAATAGGATTCCTCCAGCGTATTCTGCCCTCCCACGCCTGTGCCTGTAATCACCGCCATGCGCTCCGCCGTTTCCGGCGTTAAGGTCAGGCCCGAGTCTTGAAAGGCCTGAATGGCAGCTGCCACCGCGAATTGCGCGAAGCGGTCGAGCATCGGCGCTTTTTTGGCGTCGATGTAATCTTCGATTCTGAAATCCTTGACGGCGGCTCCCGGGAAACGCGCTTCCGCTCCGCGGAACGGAAAAGCAATCGTTCCGATCCCGCCGCGCCCTGCAAACAGATTGGCGAGAAAATCTTCGACCTTATTGCCGATGGGGGACACAACGCCCAAGCCGGTGATGACGATACGCTGCATAAAGGAAACCTGAACAGGGGATAAGTCGCAGACAAATGTATAGCCTGCGCGGGGGAGAAAGTGAATTGGGGGAATTGTGTTCCATCGAATCCCCCAAAACTTGTCATACCGGCGAAGGTTGGAATGACAAAAAAGGGGCTTCCCTTGCGGAAAGCCCCCTTTTTCGAACGCGTTTTTGCTTTACGCCTTTTTGTCGTCTTTGACTTCGCTGAATTCGGCATCGACGACGCCTGGGTCTGCGGGGGCTTCGCTGGATGCGCCTGCGGCTCCGGCAGCGCCTTCCTGCTGCGCCTTATAAAGCTGTTCGCCTAGCTTCATCGCCACTTGGGTCAAGGCTTCCGTCTTGGCCTTGATCGCATCGGCATCGCCGGAATCCAACACGCCTCGCAGATCGGCAATGGCGCTTTCAACCGCGCTCTTGTCGCCTGCCTGAACCTTGTCGCCAAGGTCTTTGACCGTCTTTTCCGTCTGATGAATCAAGCCATCGGCCTGATTGCGGGCGTCGACTGCTTCCCTACGCTTTTTGTCCTCGGCAGCATTGGCTTCCGCTTCCTTAACCATGCGCTGAATGTCTGAATCGCTCAACCCGCCCGAAGCTTGGATACGGATTTGCTGTTCCTTGTTCGTGGCCTTGTCCTTGGCGGTCACGCTCACAATGCCGTTGGCGTCGATGTCGAAGGTTACTTCGACCTGCGGCACGCCACGCGGGGCAGGGGGAAGGCCGACCAGATCGAATTGCCCCAGCATCTTGTTATCCGCCGCCATTTCGCGTTCGCCTTGGAACACGCGAATGGTCACCGCGTTTTGATTGTCCTCGGCGGTCGAAAAGACTTGGCTCTTCTTGGTCGGAATGGTCGTGTTGCGGTCGATCAGGCGCGTGAACACGCCGCCCAAAGTCTCGATGCCCAGCGACAAAGGCGTAACGTCGAGCAACAACACATCCTTAACATCGCCCTTCAAAACGCCCGCCTGAATGGCAGCGCCGACGGCCACGACTTCATCGGGATTGACGCCGCGATGCGGTTCGCGCCCAAAGAACTCCTTCACAACTTCGATAACCTTGGGCATGCGGGTCATGCCGCCGACCAAAATCACTTCGTCGATTTCCGATGCCTTGATGCCCGCATCCTTCAACGCTTGGCGGCAAGGATCGATTGTGCGCTTCAGCAAATCTTCGACCAGCGATTCCAGTTTAGAGCGCGTCAATTTGATCGACAAATGCTTCGGCCCCGCCTGATCTGCCGTGATAAAGGGCAGATTGACTTCGGTCTGCATGGCGGAAGACAATTCGATCTTGGCCTTTTCCGCCGCTTCCTTCAAACGCTGCAAAGCCAGCTTATCTTGACGCAAATCGATGCCCTGTTCGTTCTTAAATTCGTCGCACAGGAAATCCATCACGCGGCTGTCGAAATCTTCGCCGCCAAGGAAGGTATCGCCGTTGGTGGATTTAACTTCGAATACGCCGTCGCCGATTTCAAGGACAGAAACGTCGAATGTGCCGCCGCCCAAATCGTAAATAGCGACGGTGCCCGTCTTCTTCTTTTCCATGCCATAGGCCAAGGCAGCGGCTGTCGGCTCGTTGATAATACGCAAAACTTCCAGACCCGCGATCTTACCCGCATCCTTGGTCGCTTGGCGTTGGCTGTCGTTGAAATAAGCCGGAACGGTGATAACGGCCTGCGTAACCTTTTCGCCCAAATAAGCTTCCGCCGTTTCCTTCATCTTAATCAGGATAAAGGCCGAGATTTCGGACGAGCTATAGTTTTTGCCGCCCGCTTCGACCCATGCGTCGCCATTGCTGTTCTTGACGATCTTATAAGGCATCAAAGCGATGTCTTTTTGCACCATCGGGTCTTCGAAGCGACGCCCGATCAAACGCTTGATCGCGTAAAGCGTATTCGCGGGATTGGTGACGGCTTGACGCTTGGCGGCTTGGCCGACCAAACGCTCGCCCGAATTGGTGAACGCCACGATAGAAGGCGTCGTATTCGCGCCCTCGGCGTTATGAATAACGGTGGTTCCCGAGCCTTCCATAACGGAAACGCAGGAATTGGTGGTGCCGAGATCGATGCCGATAACTTTACCCATAGCGATTATTT
>CAIXLI010000122.1 GCA_903920205.1 uncultured Pseudomonadota bacterium | reverse complement strand
GCCTGCGTGAAAGCCGTCAGCGTGAGATCATTCGTGAAATTTCGCGTATTATTGCCAAGAGGCTTGTCGAGTCTAATTTTCAGCCGATATATTTGCTCAAGCCTTTTCGGTTGTTTGGTATCGAAGTGCTTAGCCGGCCGCCGGCTAATTCATTCCTTAAGAATGCCGATGAATTGTTCAAGTCAGCTTTGAAATACGACATGTATCATGCGCTGGAGTTGCTTTGCTGGCAGAAAGCTGTAGATACTATTGTTGAGCAAAGCAGGAATGAACATCTGTTCTTCAATTGCAGCCCGCACATTATCGAAAGTTCAAAATTCCATCATTATACGGATATTTTCAAAAGGAGCCAGTTGCCGTATAACAAGGTTGTTCTTGAGATCACGGAACGGTCGGCGATCAGTAAATATGATGTGTTTTGCGATCATTTGCGACAACATCGCGATGCAGGGTTTCGCTTTGCGGTTGATGATGTCGGCGGGGGTTATGCGAGCCTGGAGTCTGTTGTTGCGACCAGGCCCGAGATCGTCAAGATCGATATCCACATTGTCAGGGGTGTGCACCTTGACCCGGTCAAACAAAGCATTATAAAATTCATTGTGGCTTTTTGCAGGGAGAATGATATCATCTCCGTGGCTGAAGGGGTCGAGCTTAAAGAGGAAATGGACATGGTAACAGAATTGGGGGTTAGCGCGGTGCAGGGCTACTACCTGTTCCGTCCTACGCCGCGTTTGAATATCCGTGAAATGAGGGACCGCTGCGTCGTGTTCTCGTGATTGTTGCGAGAATCCTTCCTTTAATTTTCTTCTATACTATAATGTCAACACGATGAAGAATGAACGCGCCAGCGGGATCTTGTGTCATATTTCGTCATTGCCGTCACCTTACGGTATCGGCGATCTTGGGCCGGAGGCTTACCGGTTTGCGGATATCCTTTCCCGTGCCCGACAAAAATACTGGCAGGTACTGCCACTCAATCCTACCAACGGGGCTTTGGCCCACTCACCCTACAGCAGTTATTCCGCGTTCGCTTTTAATCTGCTTTTTTTGAGCCCGGATATTCTTTTTCAGGACGGGTTGTTGTCTGAAAAGGACAAGGACCAATGTTGTTTGCCCTGCGATGCGACGGTGCCTTTTGATGATGTTTATGAACGTAAGGCGCTGCTCGTGGAGCGTGCGTTCACCGCTTACAAGGCGCGCTGGCTCAAGCCGCGTACTTTTGAAGATTTTTGTTCCGCGCAGAAGCACTGGTTGGACGATCATGCTTTGTTCGTGGTGCTCAAAGGCCGTTTCAATGACCGCGCGTGGGTTGATTGGCCTGTTGAATTCAGGGATCGCCATCCACAATCCTTAAAAGAGGCAGCGCGGCAGTTCGGGGACGGTATTCTCCGCGAGAAATTCGGGCAGTTCCTGTTTTATCGTCAGTGGATGTCTTTGCGTGCCTATTGCGCCCGGCAGGGGATTCAGCTGATCGGTGATATTCCGATCTATGTCAATTATGACAGTGTCGATGTATGGTGCGCACCGGAATTTTTCAAGCTGGACGAACAGCGGCGGCAGACATTTGTTGCCGGTGTCCCTCCTGATTATTTTAGCGAAGAAGGCCAGCTTTGGGGCAATCCCGTCTATGACTGGGATCAGCTTAAGAAGAACGGTTTTAAATGGTGGGTAGACCGACTGCGGCATAATTTAACGTGCTTTGATCTGGTGCGCATCGATCATTTTCGTGCTTTTGCACAGTGCTGGGAGATACCTGCTTCTGAACCGACCGCGGTGAAAGGGGCGTGGTGCCATGTACCTGGGGTGGATCTTTTTACGGTTTTTCAGAAGGAATTCCCTTCACTGCCTGTCATTGCTGAAGACCTTGGTATTATCACGCCGGATGTGGATGCGCTTAAGGACGGTTTTGGCCTGCCGGGGATGCATGTTCTGTTGTTCGCGTTCCATAATGAATATAAGAAAAGCAGGGACCTGCCAGAAAATTCAACGCCGCTCAGCGTCGTATACACAGGGACACATGATAATAATACGGTTCGTGGGTGGTATAGCCATGACATGACACCCATGGAAAAGAAGAATATGGCCGAATATCTCGGGCGCGATGTTCCGCCGGATGAGATCAATTGGGTCATGATCGAGCTTGCCTTTCGTTCTGCGGCGTTTCTCGCGCTCATTCCACTCCAGGATATCCTGGGGTTAGGGAAAGAAGCCAGGATGAACACGCCTTCTACGGCAAGCGGCAACTGGAAATGGCGGATGCTGCCCGAAGAGTTCTCGCCGGAGGCCATTGACCGTTTGGCTGTGCTGACAGTGCAGGCGAGGCGCTGGCAAGATTTGGGCCGAATGTCTTGAGCCATATTTTGACGCGAGTTACAATTCAGATATGAAATATCCATGGGCTTTGCTGATCGCGGTTTTATTCTTCCTTTCAGGGTGTCTTTGGCCGTTCTCCGGTGGCAATAAACGTGTGGTGCTTGCGCCCGCGGGCAGCGACATTTCGGTTGAGGTACTTGACCCTGTTGCACTGGCGGGGGGCGTACGGGTATGTTTCGTTCCATTCTCCGCTGGAGCTGAAGCGGCGG
>CAIXLI010000121.1 GCA_903920205.1 uncultured Pseudomonadota bacterium | reverse complement strand
TCCAGCACGCTCAGAACCAATCTTCTCAGATCGCTAAGGCCAAGGGCGTCAATATCTTCGGGCTGATTCGTCATACCCACAGGGATTCATAAATCCCTTAACTCTTCGTAAATATCTCGCCCGCCCTTTTGCCGATGTTACCTTGGTGTTGCGGAAGGCTTCTTTTAAGCCGCGTCGTCTTTTTCTGCCGATTCAATGGGTTGCAGAACCCGCGGTTGCCTATCAATAGGCTCCAACACGTCACTAAGCTCCTTGCCTTCCTTGTTCGCGCCGAAATCCCGCAGGCGGCGGGCTTTGCTCAAAACGTTGCGTTCAAGGCTCCCGATCATCTTGTTATAGCTATCAAGGCTTCCCGCCAGCTTGCGCCCCATATCGGACACATGATCGGTCATGGTGGTGATGGAGGCATAGAGCTCCCCACCCAACACCCCCAGCTTCACGGCATTTTCGCGCAGATTTTCCTGCCGCCAGCCCAGTGCGACCGTGCGCAAAAGGGCAACCAGAGTCATCGGCGTCGCCAGCACGACATTATGCATCGTGCCATATTCGATCAAATCGGGATCGCAATCCAGCGCACCCGCCAGAAAATGGTCGCCCGGCACAAACAACACGACAAAATCCGCCGAACCTTCAATCTGATCCCAATAGGCTTTCGAGCTCAAGGCGCGGATATGTTCGCGCACCTGCCGCGCATGTTGCTTCATCGCCGCTTGTTTAAAATCAATGTCGTCGCTTTGCGCGCCGTCCAGATACGCTGTCAAAGGAACCTTGCTGTCGATAATCACGCAACGATCTCCGGGCATCGACACGACGTAATCGGGGCGCAAAAAGCTTTCCTCTCCCGCGACGTAATGTTGCGACGAAAAATCGCGGGTATGTTCCGCCATGCCGGTCATTTCCAGAATGCGGCGCACTTGAAGTTCGCCCCAGCGTCCGCGTGTTGTCGGTGTGCGTAAGGCCTGCAAAAGCTGACCCGTTTCGGCACGTAATTTCTGCTGGGTTTCGTTCGACACGGAAACAGCTTGCATCAATTCTTTGTAAGCGCCGTGTCGGGTGACTTCCATCTCCTTTAACTGCGAGTCCATCTTATGCAGCGTTTCCTTGACGGGCTTAATCAGCTCGTCGATGGCGACGGATTTTTTATCCAAAGTCGCAGCAGCCGCAACCTCGCTTTGCTTCAAGCGGCTTTCGGCAAGCTGTAAAAAGCTTTCGTGGTTTTCGCGCAAAGTTTCGGCGGCGATGGAGCGGAACCTGTCTCCCCATTGTGTCTCCGTCCCGATCCGCGCACGCGTGAAAAGCCAAACGGCGCATCCGCCGAGGATCAAGCCCAAAAACATGGCAAGAAGGAAATAATCCGCGATACGCATCATCCACCAATTCAAGATTGCGAATCACTTATACCCGATTCGCAAGGTGGGGCGTAGGGATTCTGCCGCGATATTTTACTGCGCTTTTTCCTGCAAGAAACGACGCGCCATTGGGAATTCCTTGGCGGTCATCGTGTCGAATCCGTCCACGCCAACTTGTTGTTCGACCTCATGGCGCAGCATTTCCTCGTTAATGCCTTTGATCTTCGCGGCGTAAAAGATAAGGGCTTGAAGTTCCACCTTTTCGTAGCGGTTCAGCGGGCGGATGTGTTCCTGCACCAAGGTGGAGGCCATGCCCCCGCCCGTGGCGGCAAGAATCGTCGTAAAACACAAAGTCCGGAAAGTCATCGTAACGCTTATCGTCTTTTTCCTGACAGGGATTTCCGTAGGAACTCCAGCGTCTAAGTTTACTCGTGCAAGAAAAACAATATTTTTGCCTTGGTCATCCATTTTATAAACCTCAAAAAAATAGGGGCCTATGATTGTTCAAAAATGTAGTCACGTCTTATTTGTCAATCGTATCACGATAGTCTGAAACTAATTTGCACTTTATGCGCGAAGACGTTGTTTTTTCTTGATAATTACCAAAATAAGTCAGGTTGTTGCCTGTATTTGGTCTTGTCGGGTGGCTCCTTACTTGCCGCGCTTGTGGCGCAATACTTCATATTCCAATAAATCGTGAATCTGGGGCTTAATCGCGCCAAGGCGATTCTTGCGCGAGACGGTATCTCCGCCTTCCTGCAAGCGGCGAAAGATCGTCGCCGACATGGCGGCAAATTCGCGCGGGGTCAGTTCCCGTCCCGTCTCCAAAGCCGTTTCTTGCAAGCGGGTGATAATCTCAGTCAAAAGCTCGATATCTTGCCCAAAAACCGCGCCTTTAGCTTGAATCTCGTTATTTGTTTTGTCGCTGCTCATCAGCACGGCGGGGGTTGTTTTCAGGGCCGCCGCCAAAGCTTGCACGGTGTCATAGCGGGGAAAGCGCGAACGTCCCTCGATCATATCGCGCACGGCGGTAGCGTTCAGTCCGGCAAGCAAAGAAAGCTTGCGCGGGTTCAAGCCTTGCTCGTCGATCAAGCGGTGCAGATTGCGCACCCATTCGAGGGTCGTGGGTTCTTTCTCTTTTGTCATGGAAATATCCTACTTTATGGGCGGGGGCTGTCAATGGGAAAAATAACCTTTCCTAAACAAGGCATCCCATATTTGGCAAAAAGACGCACCGTCATCCACCCCAACACGGCTCCGGCGCAAACGTCGGAAAGATAATGGGCGTCAACCATGATCCGGCTTGCTCCCAGCAGCAACGCATAGGTGAACCACAACGGGCGTCCTCGGGGGTAAAGAAGCGAAAGGCTGAAAGCCAAAGCGAAAGCGGTGGTGGTATGCCCCGAAGGCATGGCGTTCCATAAAAATCCCGCACGCGTGAAAGGCGAAAACCCGTAAATGCCGTCCCGCAGCCACAGCAGAGGCCGCGCCCGTCCTGCCAAGGGCTTGATAATATCTGCAACGATGCCGGAAATTCCAATCGTGCCGAACAGAAAAAAGGCCCGCACGCCGATATAACCGCATAAGCGGCGATAGCCCGTTTTGACATCCTTGCCGCGCGATAAAAAGCTGCAAAAAATTGTGGCGAGGCCGCAGGGCCATAAATACCATTTTGATTTGCCAAAATCAGTGATGCTGCGGAAGAAATCTGTCAAAGCAGGATCTGTGTGATCCAGCATTTTTGCATAAGCGGCCAAAGGCCTGTCCGCATACAAAAACATTGCGGTTTCAAAAAGCAAAAAGCCGGCAACCAAAAGAATCCCTTGTATCATTCGGCCCGTGCCGCAATGAGGCACGGCACTGGACCCATCTTTGTGCCAAGACGACGCGGGGCCATGAGTGAAAAATGACTTTGGGTTCACGGCGTCCCCTGCGGCACCGTGAAAATCGTCAGCGCCGCTTGCGCCCCGTGTCCTGCGTTAAGGCCGTCAATCGTTCCCGCTTCTTGAGGCCGCTGTTTTGATTGCGCAAAGGCGTTAAGGAACCCCTGTTTGTTCGTCGCGTTGATGACGGCGACGCGGCAGGCATTTTGTTGCATAGCCTCTGCCGCCTCCACGGCATTCGTCAGCATCATCGTGTCCGTTCCTGCCATGAAAGCAAGGCTGGGTTCGTTATAGCCGACAGAAACGATCTGGCTTTGTTCGCAGGGTTTCAGCCGCTCCACGGCTTCGACAATCTTGCGCGACATCCAAATGTGCTGGAGGCGGGGCAGGGTGTAGCCGAACGTTACCGCCATAAAAACTAACCCGCCGAGAGTCAGGGCGACGAGACTTGCGGTTTTCTGTCTGGGCAACAACAAAAGCGCGGCGCCTTGCGCCAGAAAAAGAACGCCTCCGGCAGCGATTTGCGGAATGTCCCATGCCTTGTCGACCACAGCAGGAAGCGCGGAAAAAACAAACGCAAACCCCGCGCCGATCATCAACCACATGCCGACGATAAGCGCGATCGGCAAGCGGCGCGTGGTCGCGGCAAGCGTCGGAAATCCGTCCAACAAATACTTGGCGGTCAGCAGCGCGATGGCGGGATAGGCTGGCAGAACATAGTGAGGCAGTTTGGTCAGGGACACTTCAAAAACGAACCATGTAGGCACAATCCAGCCGAGGCAAAATTTAACCGCTGCATCGCGCTTGTTTTTCCAGATGTCCGGCGCGGCAAAAACGACAAACAGCGCATAAGGAAAAAACACGAGAGGCAGCGCCATGAGGTGAAGACCAGGCGGCATCATCCCGCGATCCTGTCCCTGCCACAGCTTCGCCAGCATGTCGTGTCCTGCTGATTGCTCCATAAACGCGCCATGGCTTTGCATCGAGATGACGACAAACCAAGGCGCGATCAACGCCAGCGCGTAAACCAACCCGAGGACCGGGCGCAAAGCGCGAAACCACGCGATGTTTTTGTTGCTGATCTTTGTCCAAACCAGAACGCCAAGAACGGGCAGGAGGATGATCGGCCCTTTAATCAGAACCCCAACCGCAAACGCCGTCCAGAAAAGAAATGCCACAGAGAACGGTAAAACGCCCTCCCCCTCGCGGGGAGGGTTGGGGAGAGGGGGGGGCGACTGGGAGATAACCTCTGTCATTGCAAAAGGCCTTGCAAACACAAACGCCTTCGCCAACCCATACATCGCCACAACTACACATCCCAGCAAAGCCGCATCCGTCTTTGCCAGCCTCGCCTCGACATTCAGCAAAACGCATCCTGCCAGCATAATTGCCGCCAACAATCCCGTCGCCGGACTAAAAAGCAACGCACCTAACGCTGCTGTCATCAAAACCGCGACAGTAGCGCCGATAAAAGACGGCGCGCGATACGCCCAGATTTCGTTCAAATGCTGAGGGTTCAAGACGCGTGCGGCGGTGCTTTGCAGCCAGTAAATACCGATGGGTTTTTTATAACGCGGTTTTGTTTGCAAGCGAATGTCGGTAAGATTGCCGCTTTCGATCATCTGTTTGCTGGCTTGCGCGAAGGAGGATTCGTCGCGGTCGGTTGGCGGCATCGTGACGATCCCTGGCGTAAAGAATCCCACGCACAACAAGGCCAGAAACGCATAGGCGACGAAGCTCAGCCTCTTGCCGTCGCGGGAGAAAAAAGAGGCGGGGATGGTGTTCAACATCTCAAGCATCGGCGGCGCTTCCGCGTTTACGGATAAAATAGATATTACGCAGATAGATGAACACGCCCAAGCCTTGCCCCAGCATAAAGACCAAATCCTGCTGATGAACGGCATAGATAAACACGATCAGCCCTCCGCCAAGGCTGAAATACCAGAAGATTTCCGGCATGACGCTTTGTTTGGCGCGTTCGCTGGCGATCCATTGCACGATAAAACGCATCATAAACAACGCCTGCCCAAACAACCCCACAAGGGTCCAGAGAGTCAGGTGCGCGACGATCCACGGGATAATGTTTTGCATAATGTGATTCCTTCCCCTGTTTATTGCCTGACTCGGCGCTTTGTTTCAAGCTTCCTCGCTTGACAGGGGCGCAGGGTGAATTCTATGTGTGTCGTAAAGCAACACGCTAAGGTTGGGCGACCCTAAAGGCAACAGGATGACGATCACGCTTCATAATCTCTCCGCCGGATATGACCGCCATCCCGTTGTGCATCATGTCGGCGGCGCATTCGCTGCGGGTTCTATGACGGCGGTTGTCGGGCCGAATGGGGGCGGAAAAAGCACGCTTCTTAAAACCCTCGCAGGGTTTATGCCGCTGATGACGGGGCATATCGATTTTGGCGGCGTCAAACCCAGTGAAATTGCCTATCTGCCCCAGCAGTTTGAAATCGACCGCAGTTTTCCTATCCGTGTCATGGATGTCGCGTTGCAAGGCCATTGGCCCCGTCTCGGCGCCGTAGGGCGCATCCGTTCGTCGCATAAAACCGAAGCCTTGCAAGCCTTGGCGCAAGTAGGGATGGAGGCTTTTGCCGATCGCCCCATTATCTCCCTTTCGACCGGACAGTGGCAGCGCGTGTTGTTTGCGCGGCTTATCCTGCAACGCGCCAAGCTGATCCTTCTCGACGAACCCTTCGCCGCGATTGACGGGCGGACGACGCATGATCTGGTGCATGTGATCGAGCATTGGCGGCAAGAGGGGGTGACGATAATCTGTGTCATGCACGACCTTGCCCTTGTGCGCAGTCATTTCCCGCAGACTATAGTCCTGGCGCGCAATCTGGTCGCGTGGGGGAATACTCAAGACGCCCTGAGCGACGAAACCCTCGCCCGCGCTGCGGCCTTAGCAAACGAATGGGTGGCAGAAGCCGAAATCTGCGACACCAATCATGAGGTCCCTCATGTCCATTGATTTTCTGTCCGACCCCGCGATGAAACGCGCCTTGATCGGCGCGGCTTTAGTGTCCATAGGCAGCGCCCCTTTGGGCGTGTTTCTTGTTCTGCGCCGGATGAGCCTGATGGGCGACGTCATGGCGCACGCCATTTTACCCGGCGTCGCAGCGGCCTTTATCATCTGCGGCATGTCCATCCCCGCCATGAGCCTCGGTGGTCTGGCGGCAGGTCTGACGGTGGCTCTTGCCGCCGGATTTGTCACCCGTATCACGGCGTTGCGCGAAGACGCTTCGCTTGCGGCCTTCTATCTGATTGCGGTGGCGGCAGGCGTTTTGATGATCGCGCTGCACGGCAACGCGCAAGATATGGAAGATATCTTGTTCGGCGACCCCCAATCTCTCGACGCGCCCCTTTTGCGCCTGATGGCCTGTATCAGCGGCGTGACGCTTATAACGTTGGTGGTTATCTATCGCGCTCTGGTTGTCGAATCCTTCGACCCTGTTTTTCTGCGTTCTGTCGGCGGAAAAGGCGGATTGGTTCATGCCGTTTTCCTGACTCTGGCGGTTCTCAATATGGTCGAAAGCTATCGCGCCATGGGAACCCTCATGGCGGCAGGGCTAATGCTCATCCCCGCCATCGCCGCGCAATTCTGGACACAAAGCCTCCGCGCCATGCTGGCTCTCTCCGTCCTTATGGGAATGAGCGGCGCGTTTATAGGCCTCGCATGGGCGTCCTCCGCCCACCTCCCCTCCGGCCCCGCCATCATCCTGATCGTAGGCGGATTCTATATCCTGTCTTTGCTATTCGGCCGCTTCGGCAGCGTCCGCTCCCGCTACTTCCCCTTCCGGCACTTGTCGCGGTAAACCCCCTTGTCATACCGACGAAAGCCGGTATCCAGATTGAAAACTTTTCCTTTTCTTCGACGGCGACGAGGGAATAGGGGGCACAAGGTATTTCGAGCATAATAACCTTTGGTAGCAAGGGGGGCGGCCTCCAAACTCTCCTCTCGCCCTTACCACCCCATGGTTTTTGAGGGATTAGCAAATTGTTCATAAAGGATTGATTCAAAGAGTCTTCTCTGGATGAGGAGGCACTTTGATGGGAAGCGTTGCGTATTTGGCGGAGCAGCTTGAGGTCGATTTATATGGGTAT
>CAIXLI010000120.1 GCA_903920205.1 uncultured Pseudomonadota bacterium | reverse complement strand
CCGCGACATGCGTCCGCATCGAGCGGGTGAAATGCGAGTTGTGCCAGATGCAATGGCGGAAAAGCTCATCGCGGAAGGTAGTGCCAAACTCCGCGACAGCGTGTTCGATAAGACGCCAGTGCAACCGGCCAAACCGACCGTTGGCAAAGCCTACAAGACCCGCAAGCGGAAATGACATGTCTGTCCGTATTATCTCAACCGTTTTGACAGCGGCGTCGAGTTACGACCTCACGACGCTGGCGAACATTAAGGATGATCTGGCCATTCCGTCGACCGACACTTCCAGCGATGCCACGCTTGCTCGGTTCATCACCGAGCAATCGGCGCTGGTGGCGCAATACTGCAACCGCGTGTTTCCGATCGAAACAATACAGGACGTGATCTATCCCGACCGCGACCCGTATCCGTATCAGGTCACCGGCATGGTCGGTGAATTGCAGCTTTCCCGCTGGCCATTGGTATCCGTGACTTCGGTCACGGATACCGTTGCCGTTGGGGTTGCGAATACTCTGGTGTCCGGCACGGATTATCAGGTCGATCCTGTGCGCGGCTGGCTGACAAAGATCGATCCGAACACGGGATATCCAACAGGCTGGAGTCCAGATCAATACACCGTCCAATATGAAGCTGGGTATTATGAAGCTGGATCTGGCAACCCACCTCCCGATCTGGAAATGGCCGTTCTGCGGCTTGTCACCGCACGTTTCAAGGCGCGTGGACGAGATCCTTTTTTGCGCAGCCAAGGCGAACCAGGTGTTGGCAATGAGCAATATTGGATCGGTGCTTTGCCTGGTCAAACGGGGCCGTTTCCACCCGACATCGCTGCCGTACTTGAAAAATACCGCGTCCCCTTAGCAACGTAAGAGCTGCGACCTGACCATGGACTTCGATGCCGTCATCACCGGCGACCGCCGCGTTGTTGCCCGTTTCAGCGAATGGCCGAAGGAAATTCATGACGGGCTTTATGAGCGTATCAAAAAGCTGACCGATGAACTTTATGGGCGGGTACGAGCCTTGGCACCGGAAAAGTCCGGTGACCTTAAGAATGAAATCATCTCCAGGATTTTCGACGATCCGGAGAAAATCAAAGGGATGGTGACGCTGGCCGATAAGCTGCCGCGTTCCGAATATATCAAGGCCGCCGCCCTTGAATATGGCTCGCATCGGTCGGTCAAGGTTCGCAAATATCAGCGCACGATAGCCGAAGCTTTTGGGCGCGATATTTCTCCAACCAGCATCGATGTCTCTGCATATTCACGCATGGCGGATGTTGAAGCTCGCCTATTTCTACGTGGTGGTCTCGCCGGTATGGAGGAACAAGCGGTGGCGGAACTGACGGCGGTGATGGATGAGAAGCTCAAGGAATAAGACATGCGCGAACAGATCATCTCCGCTCTCTTCGAACTCGCGCTAACGGCGACGACCTTCAACACCAGCGGTCGCCGCCTGCAATTGTGGAGCAAGGTTGCTTCTTTTCCGGCGCTCTTCATCCAATCGACAGGAACTCATTATCCACCGCGCGAGGTGCGCGGCCTGCCGCCAAAACGCACGATCACGGCTGAACTCTGGGTTTATACCGATGTCGGTAAGGATCCGAACGCCAATCCTGAACAGGGTCTTAACGACATCATCGATGTCATTGAGGCAGCGCTGGCACCGAATGTCGTTAGTGGTGTGCAAACGCTCGGTGGTCTGGTGTCGCATGCATGGATCGAGGGCGAGATCGAACAATTCCCCGGCGTGCTGGACGGCATCGCCAAAGCCATCATCCCTGTCAAAATTCTGATCCCGTAAATCCACAAACAAAAATTCCACCACCAAAATTCCACTGGCTTTGCCGATAGCCAGTATTCCAACACGCCCTTCGGCAAGGCATCCGCACCGTCGTGATGACGGCGCATCCCTTTGATGGAGTTATCCCATGCTGCAGCAATATAATTTTGGCGCTGGAACGCTGTTCCTTGTGCGCACCGATATCGCCGTTCCGACGCCAGTTCGGGTCGGAACGCTTCAAAATGTGACCATCGATATGTCTTTCACGGTTAAAGAGCTTTACGGCCAGTACCAGGCGCCCGTCGCTGTCGCGCGCGCCCAGCAAAAGATTACCGGCAAAGCCAAAATCGCCAATCTCAATGCCCGACAGCTTAACGACACTTTTCTCGGCCAGACGCTTGCCACTGGCGAACAGATTCAGATCGTCGATGAAGGTGGGCCTAATGGCACGGCAATCCCGACCACGCCGTATCAGATCGTTGTTGCCAATGGTTCAGCGATGTCGTCGGGCAATCCAGGCATCGATTGCGGCGTGTTCAATGCTGGTACAGGGATTCAGATGACGCGTGTCGCGTCGGCACCGACAGCTGGCCAATACAGCTGCGACATGACCACCGGCACTTATACCTTCAGCTCCGCCGATGAGGTTGCCGGGGTCAAGGTCATCATCTCCTATGCTTATTTCGAGACGACCACGGGCAACCGCATCACTGCTTATAACCAGTTGATGGGTTCGTCGCCGACTTTCCGTATGCAGCTTGGTGAGAACGACACCGGAAACAATGCCTGCCTCACCCTCTATGCCGCCATTCCTACCAAGATGAGCTGGGATTTCAAGAACGAGGATTTCACCGTCCCCGACTTCGAATTCTCGG
>CAIXLI010000119.1 GCA_903920205.1 uncultured Pseudomonadota bacterium | reverse complement strand
ACCCAAACCGCGAATACACCGTCTTTGCATTAGCCAAAATCTTCGGCTAATTTACTCAAAGTCTGCTGCTCCAAGTGGAGCACTTTGGGGTGACCACAGGTGGAGCACTTTCAGGCGACCACCGGGGAGTTATGCCGACACGCGATTAACCATAGATTCCTTATTCTGAAAGTATTTTCTGCGTGCTATAAATGGGCCACGGATTTTATTTTTGGAACAGCGTTAGCTGTTGATCCGTCTGCTTATCCTGCACCTCTTGGCGCTTGATGTAGGCTCGGATTATTTCATCGTCTCGGCCTAGGCAAATCGCACGTCAAACCACACCAAACCCTTGAGGAGATCGTAATTCAAGTCGCCAAGAACATTTTCGTCGGCATGTGGGATGTTGACGGTGTTCTCGTCGACTCCGAATGGCTTCATCGTGAAAAGCATAGAGCTGTTATGCGGAAATATGGCGTAGGTTTACGGACAGCCCTAAGCAACGCATAGAGCGAAGCGAAAAGCGCGCTATCGGCATTGGAATTTCAGAGAAAAATTCGATTAGGGCGGCACACGGACCGGATGTTGGCTTTGTCCAGACAGAGCTCGTCCTATCACATCTTTTATAACATTTTGGAATATCCCAAACACATTCGAAAAAAGGATTACTTGAAAAGCCTTGTCTGTTAAAATCCCGTGAAAGCCCGCAAAACGTCGCCAATTTAGGAGTGTTTTCGGGACAATCAACGGCTCGGCAGGCCTGCCAACAGTAACCGCGGCACGACGCAGCATCGATGTCGAATTGATGGTGCTCTCACTTAGAAAGCGATAATGACCGTGATGAATTTACCCTCCCACCAACTCGCCATGACTGTGCTCATGACCCCTGACACGGCCAACTTCTCTGGTAATGTGCATGGCGGGACGATTTTGAAACTGTTGGATCAAGTGGCCTATGCGTGCGCCAGTCGTTACTCAGGTTGCTATGTTGTGACGATGAGCGTGGATCAAGTGACCTTCAGGCAGCCCGTGCATGTGGGGGAGCTGGTTCATTTTTTTGCTTCTGTAAATTATACAGGCAAAACATCCATGGAAGTTGGCATCAAGGTCGTTGCGGAAAACAACCGCACGCGAGAGGTTCGTAATGTCAACGGTTGCTATTTCACTATGGTGGCCCTTGATCTCAACGGCATCCCTGTTGCCGTTCCGAAATTTCATCCTTCAACGCCCGATGAACATCGCTGGCATGCGGCGGCACAGGCGCGAAAACAAATGCGCCTCGAATTAGAACGTCGCGCAGCAAAATTGGCGGCAGCATCTGCGATGTAGCGCGCGAACAAGCACACCCTATGCTTTCAAGTAAAGGCTGATTTCCTGGCGCCCGGCCCTATCCTGCGCCGCACGCCGCCCTGTCTGGCATTACCATTATAGATCAAGTCGTCGTGGCATTCCTGAAGTGCTGCAAACAAAATTATCTAATGTTTCTTTATACATCAATAAGTCGCGTGCTTTATTATTGTGAACCCTCAGGAAGCCTTTTCAGAGAGCCCTTGCACAAGCGCTATTTATCAAAAAGCCTCTGATTTAGGCGTATAAACTTATCGGCTATTGCCTTGGACATATTTTAAGCAGGGTCGATCCCGCAACACTTTGCCTACCGCTTGATAATTGTGTCTTTCTGCAACTTTCTCAATAGTACCGCAACTGTCAGAACGCCGAGACCAACCCCTCCCCAAGGATAAAAAATCGAGGCCAGCGAGGCTATAACCAACCCTGCGTTGGCTATGACAACCCAAACAACAACACGATCATGCCTCCCTGCGGTCAAAGCGGCACGTTGATAGAAATGCTGGCGGTGGGCTTGCCATATCTTCTCGCGGCGCAGAGCGCGTTTAGCGATGGTAATGCCGCTGTCGGCCAGGTAGTAAAGCGGCAAAATAATAGCCGCCGCCAGATATCCTGCCCCCTCTCGTCTGGTGACAGCTAATGACAACAAGCAAAAACCGGTCAGATAGCCCAAGGGCACGCTGCCGATGTCGCCAAGGAATATTTTGGCTGGATGCCAGTTATGAAAAAGAAACCCGAGACATACACCGATCATGACTAAAGCCGTAAAACCCGTGAACTGATCATTAATCCCCGCCGTCGCCATAACAAGGCACACCCCGGCGGCGACGGAAACGGTCTCAACTCCTGTGATTCCATCGATGCCGTCCATAAAATTGTATAAGTTGACGAACCAGACCCAGCCAAAAATCATCAAAGCCCGGTCAAGCCAGAACGGAACTGCGCCACCAAATAATACTTCCTGTGGCGCAAAAGAGAAACTGCCCAGGCACGCGGCAAAAATGTGCACGCATAATCGCATCCCGACGCCGACATGTCTGCGGTCGTCCCACCACGAAACTGCGGCCAGCAGAAATATTGCAGCGATAAGACCAGCGTGGCGCATATCGCCGTCAAGAAAAAGCGCTGCGCCTATCAAAGCAGGAGCGATAACCGCCATCAACGCCCACCCGCCTCCACGCGGCACTGGAATTTTATGCGAGCTGCGATCGTTGGGAACATCCAACACGGCGTGCTCCATCAAAATGCGCTTGACCATAGAGGTCAAGCCAAGCGCAAGTATGAATCCGCTCATGATAATGAAGATTGAAAATGGTATATGTGATTGAGTCATGCTAAGCGCCTAGTTAGAGTATCAAGCTCCTTCTTTTCTCATTAAACCCACATTTTCCCCATAATCAGAGGGAATCTACCTTGAAGCACACGATGGCGCTTAAGAAGATGACAGGAAAAAGCGGCAAGGAAAACTTCTTCCGAGGTCAGGAAGCTAAGTTTTATGGGGCCTGACGTCAAGTTGCGGGACTATGGCATTGAGAGCAACCGCCTTCCTCGTACTCCAAGCTTTGCGCCTCACCCTATTATGCTTCTAGTGTCCTTACTGACGCGATCAACCTCACCCCCCAACGTATATATCCAGATTGACGGCAAGCCATTGATTTAAAATGAGAAGAACATATTTCTAGGCGCAATCGATTTAAATTTCCGGATTAATTGGCCTCCGATTTTTTTAAAGAATTTTATGCACGTCAGGCGATATGTTTTCGCGCGGGAAATGAAGTCTTCGCCAGGGCATGTATTCCGCCGATGCGTAGCGCGGTGTGTGGAAGATCGTAAGATCGAACACCTTTTCTGCCTTGACTCATTCCGCAGTGTTGCGCTTGCGTAATTGACGTGTTTGAAAGTTTGCGGAACATTGAAGCATGTTTCCTATTTTAGCGGCGGTTAGTTCTGCTGGCGGATTAATTTGTGCCTTCGCATTTGTAAAACGTCATGAAGGCAAGGCATCTTTTCTGATATCATCGGGGCAGGATGTATTCCCTTGCGTGCGAAAGATGTAAAAAGTAACTTATTCTGATCACGGGCTTGTTTTCTGCCCCAAATAATAGGACAAAGCGTTCTCTCATTGCCTGTTTCACAAAGTCAAAACACCATGTCGCCTGGACTCTCCGATATCATCAGAACTTTCAAAATGCCCCGCCTAATCTTCTATATGGCGTGGAGCGATATCCGTGCGCGGTACAAGCGCAGCGTTTTAGGGCCGCTTTGGATTACGCTCAGCACAGCCATCGGGGTGGTCGGGCTTGGGTTTATCTGGAGCGAATTGTTCAAAATGGATCGCGCCGCGTTCATCCCCCTGCTGACGATCGGGTTGATTCTGTGGCAGTTCATGTCGGCCTGTATAGTCGAGTCCACGTCTGTGTTCAGCCGTCAGGCCAATATCATACGCAACTTGAACCTGCCGATAGCACTGCATCCGGCGCAACTTGTTTTGCGCCATGTTATCAATCTTGCGCATAACATCCCGTTGTTTATCGTCGTCGCTCTGCTATTAGGGCGCAGCTTTAGCCTTCAAACCCTTATGGTTGTGCCAGGACTACTTTTAGTTGTCGCCAATCTTTATTGGATGTCGATGATGATCGGCACTTTGGGGGCACGATTCCGCGATCTGGAATACCTTATTTCCATGATTATGCCCTTACTGATGTTTCTGAGCCCCGTGATGTATCGCTCCAACGCATTGCCTTCCTTTGGAAAATATATGTGGCTAAATCCGTTGGCGGATATGATCGAGATTGTGCGATATCCCTTGCTGGACGAAGCAACACCTATGTTCGTCTACGCTGTCAATATTGGTATGTTGGTTGTGGGCAGCACTTTAACATTCCTCCTGTTTAACGCCAAGCGCAACCGCATCGCTTTTTGGGTATAACCAATGAATGCTTTACTTAAATTTGACGATGTGACGATTCAATACCCTATCTACAATAGCCGCAATATGTCGCTGCGCAACCAGTTGATACGCATCAGCACGGGCGGTCGCATAGAAAGCGATGCGGGTCGAGTGCAATTAGTGACGGCACTGCGCGGCACAAGTTTTACCATCAACCACGGGGATTCCGTCGCCCTTATAGGCCACAACGGCGCAGGAAAAAGCACATTGCTGCGCACCATGGCGGGTGTCTATACCCCCGCGCAAGGAGTCGTGACGCGCGAAGGACGTGTGGCGACGGTGCTGGAACTTGGCACCGGCATGGATTCCGAGCTTTCCGGATACGAAAACATTACACGCATGTCGATGCTTTTGGGCATGAGCAATAAGCAGATCGAAGAAAACGCCAAGGAAATCGCGGCATTCACCCAACTCGGCGATTTTCTTGCCTTGCCAGTACGAACCTACTCGTCAGGCATGGCAACCCGCCTGATGTTCGCCGTGGCTACATCGACCAAGCCTGACATTCTTCTTGTCGACGAAATGTTTGGTACAGGCGATGCCGAATTTCAGGCACAAGCCAAAAAACGCATGGAAGAACTGATCCGCTCGGTAGGCATCTTTGTTTTTGCCTCGCACAGCAATGAGCTAGTCAAAACTTACTGCACCCGATTTTTCTTCCTTGAGCACGGCGTAGTAACGGAAATCGACAAAGGCGCCATTGATGGGCTGACGAGCGGAAGGGATT
>CAIXLI010000118.1 GCA_903920205.1 uncultured Pseudomonadota bacterium | reverse complement strand
TGCAATGTGATCGCATGTTAACTCAGTCGATTGCCCTGGAATACTGATGTAATCAGCAAGCATGGTTAATAGAATATTAAAGAAGCAATTCTAGCTTGACGCGACTCGCACTCGTGGATCGGGTGTCGGAAACTGGCTTCTAATGGAATGATGATGCGCATTTTCAACAAACTCCGCCTGCAGGGGCGCTTTTTGCTTATCAGCGGCGCGGGAGTCGCCCTTCTTGTTCTTTGCGCGGCGGCGGCGTTCGACGAAGTCGCTACGCAGCAAATGACGACCAAGATGCAGACAATTTCCAGCAACGAACTGCAATCGCTTCATTCTTTAGTGTTAAGCGCGATGGCGCAGCGGCGCGGCGATACCAATAATGTCGCCGTCGCCGTTTTTAATTCATGGTTTGAGGCGCGGAATAAAGAGTATCCCGGCAAATTATGGAGCGTATGGGATCCGAAGACCGTCGCCTATATGGCCAAGCACGATCCTCAACGCGCCCCCAAAGCGGCGGCGGATGACATAGACGAAGAAGTCATGCGTACCGGCAAACCTGTCGAGCGGTTCGTCGGCGACACCTACCGCTATAGCATCCCCATCGTGATGGGCGTTACGCCAGGGACGGGGGAGCATGTTTGCGTCCTTTGCCATACAAATCTGATGGATCAAAACAACGGCGAGGTCATCGCCGTCTTTTCCAGCAGCCTGACAACCTCCGCTGATCGCGCCCAATTGCGGCATTTTACCCTTCTGATAACCGGCTCGCTCCTTCTGGCGGGACTGGTGATGCTGTTCGCCCTTAAGGTTGTCTTCAAGCGCGTGATTAACGTGCCGTTATTCGCCATGACGAAGTCCATGGAGCATTTGGCACAGGGTGATCTTGACGCTGAGATTCCCTTTGCCGACCGCTCTGACGAAATGGGCGATATTGCCAAGGCCGTTCACGTTTTCAAAGACAACGCCCTGCGCATCAACCAGATGAACGCCGAGCAGGCCGAGCAAAAACGGCGTACCGAAGCCGAACGGCAGACGGCGATGAGCCTTCTTGCCGCGACATTCGAGAAAACGGTTGGCGCGGTTATCAATACGGTCTCGACCGCCGTCGCCAAGCTTCAAGCCTCATCAGGGCAGATGGCTGTTGCGGCGAACGAGACGGGTGCTCGGGTGAATTCTGTCACGAACGCCTCGGATCAGGCCGCCACTAATGTTCAAGCCGTCGCCGCCGCGACCGAAGAACTGAACGGATCAATCGGGGAAATACGGCATCAGGTCGAACGCGCCTCCAACGCGTCGAACAGGGCGAGTCAGGAAGCCTCGACGGCGACTCACACGGTACAGCTTCTCTCCGAAGCTGCGGGTAAGATCGGCGAGGTTGTGCATCTGATTAACAACATAGCCAATCAGACGAATCTTCTGGCACTTAACGCGACCATCGAGGCAGCGCGCGCGGGAGATGCCGGCAAGGGATTCGCCGTTGTCGCTTCCGAGGTTAAAGCGTTGGCCAATCAGACAGCGCGCGCGACGGAAGACATCGCCATGCAAATCGCAGCCGTACAAACCGGTACGAAGGAGGCGGTAAGCGCCATCACCTTGGTATCCCAAGTCATCGGCGAGGTTTCGGAGATTTCATCCTCCGTCGCGGCGGCCATCGAACAACAAGCCTCCGCGACCGGCGAAATCGCGCGTAACGTCGATCAGGCGTCGACGGGAACCAGAAACGTTTCCGACAATATCGCCTCGGTCAGCACGGCCGCCAATCAGACAGGGCAAGCCGCAGAGCAGATCCAA
The DNA here is from genome assembly GCA_903920205.1 of uncultured Pseudomonadota bacterium. Taxonomy (GTDB): domain Bacteria; phylum Pseudomonadota; class Alphaproteobacteria; order UBA9219; family UBA9219; genus CAIXLI01. Next base: position 14,026 of record CAIXLI010000118.1, on the reverse strand, counting down.
GCAGCGTCGACGGAGCTTTCCCGTCAGGCGACGCTTTTGCGAACCGAGGTGGATCGCTTCCTTGATGAAGTACGAGGCAACGCGGGCTCCCCCAAGGTTGACGCCTAAAGCGAGGGGGCTTTTCCGCCCCCTCTCCCCAAGGCTGTTTTCTTGCTTTTGGCGTAATATCCCCTTAGCCTTCTTCTCACGCAAAAATAGTTTTGCTTCTGCTGTTAGAGCGTTGTGATGCCTCCCGAACTTTGGGGGCTGTCGGCGCTTGAGACGCTGTCAAAGGGAACTGTGAAAGGAGGTCGCCGGTGCAAATACCCATACACTTGGATCGCGCCTCGTCCCAGCCTTTGCAGGATCAGCTATTCGAACAGATGCGCCAGCTTATTGTCAGCGGCAAGCTCAAACCCAATTCGCGGATTATCGCTACCCGCTTTATGGCGGAACAGGTCGGCGTTTCGCGCACGACCGTTCTTTTGGTTTATGAACGGCTTATCAGCGAAGGCTATTTAGAAACAAGGCCGACGGTCGGCACTTTTGTCAGCGCGGCCTTGCCCGATGCCCCCGTTCAAAAGCAACCGCGCCCGGCCCTGCCCCAAGAAAGCTTATCGCGGCAGGCGGCTTCGCGCCCGACAATCTTTAATCGCTTTCTTCCTTCGCCTACGGATGGCGCGCCGTCTCAATTCGACTTCTGCAGGGCCCTGCCCGACAGCGGTTTGCTACCATCAAAAATCTGGCTTCGCAGCACCCAGCGGATTGTCGAACAACACGGCGCTGGCGCTGCCGATCCTCTTCCCCCCGAAGGGCTTATGACTCTGCGGCAGGCTCTGGCCGACTGGCTGGCGGCGCGGCGCGGCATTACGATTACGCCGGAACAGGTCGTGATCGTCTCCGGCTTTCGTCAGGCTTACGCCATTCTTTCGCATATGTTTCAGAAACGCGGCAATCGTGTCGTTGTGGAATCGCCGGGCAGCGAAGTCCTGACCCATTTTTTGAACAGTCGTGGCGCGTCCCTTTTTCCCGTTCCTGTCGATCATCAGGGATTGATGACGGAGTATTTGCCCGAAGACACGCCCGTTTCCTTGGCCTGCGTGACGCCAGCCCGTCAGAATCCCATCGGCGGCACCCTACCCTTGCATCGGCGGGAAGAATTGATTTCATGGGCACAAAAAACGGGCGCGTATATTATCGAGAACGATTCAGACAGCGATTTGTCATATCAGGGCATGACGCCTTCCCTTGCCGCGCTGGACGCCTATGGTTTGGTTTTTCATGTCGGCTCTTTCGCCAAGACGCTGGGCGCCGGATTATGCCTTGGATACATCGTAGCACCGGTCGAATTTACGGAGACTGTGATCGCACTTAAAGCCATGTCCGATGACGGGTGTTCGTGGATCGGACAAAGGGTGCTTGCCGATTTCATCGCCAGTGGCGGCTATGATCAACATCTGCGCCGTTTGCGCCGCACGCTTATCGCACGACGCAATTGTTTGATTCAAGCACTGGAGTCCCATTTTGGCACGCCCCACTTGATCGGCACCGATGCGGGAACACAGGTAACGTGGGTGCTGCCAACCGAATTTCCCTCGGCCCGAACGATACGTGACTTGGCGCGCGCGCAAAGCATTCTTGTGTACGCGCTGCCCGAAGAAGACGCGCCGCTTGCAACGCCCCATCCTGCCTATGGAGACCGTGTTTTGGTGTTGAGTTATGCATCTCTTGCGGAAAGGCAAATTGAGCAAGGCGTTGCCCGCCTTGCTCGCGCACTTAAAAGCGCGGCTCCCTCCGCAATTTCTTGAGAGCAAGAAAATAGAAAAGCAAAACCCATGATGTAAAAGAGTCACGCGAGTCTATGGTGTTATGTTTTTCGCGCGACCTGGTACTACCGAGGCCGTCGAGAAGCATGGATACAGGTTTACTTGAAAACCTTTTTCGACTTAGAGCGTATGGGACAATCAGCAGGTGCAATGGCGAGAAGGTTTCTGAAAACTGCGCGGGCCGTTGTTGTCGTGGCGATCTTGATGATCGTAACGGGGATTCCTTTGCCCGTTCTGGCGCAGACCGACGATTTCTCGATCGGCGGCGAGAATTCCAATTTTGCGTTGAAAACCAAACAGGAAAATGCCGCGTGCCTGTCCTGCCATAGCGAAGCGGGGATTAAAAACCCGCCACAACAGGGTTTGGACATCGCTAAACTTGCCACGCTGGGGATAGACACGGGACATTTTGAAAGTTCGGTTCACGGGGATTCATCCTGTAAGGAATGCCACGGCGAAAACGTTGCCGCTTATCCGCACACCAAAGGACCGGTTAAGGGATGCCCTGAATGCCATAAGGGTTCTTCCTCGCTCATCGAGCCTGAATTCGAAAAATCACTTCATCACAAAAATAATCCAGACACCTTCACCTGCGATTCATGCCACGATGCCCATACGATTCAAAAAACGAAGAAACTGGGGACGCTCTCCAAGATCGCCGCGCAAGACAATGACCTTTGTCTGAGTTGTCACGGCAAGGATTCAAAATACGCCAAGTTCAGAGATCCCCAGCTACGCCCCGACATGGCGATGGTTCATGCATGGCTGCCTCGCCTCGATCTGCATTGGAAGCTTGTGCGTTGCATCGATTGCCATACACCGGAGGTTGAAGGCGCGGCCTCGCACGATATTCTGCCCAAGGACAAGTCTCAACGGCATTGCGTGGCATGCCATAGCATGGACTCGTCCTTGCGTGTTCGCCTTTCGGGCGTTCTGATCGAGAATGAAGGCGCCAAAAACGCTGGATTCATCAACGCTTTTATCCTGAATGATGCCTATGTCGTAGGGGCGACCCGCAACACGAAGCTGGACAAGCTCGGCTTTATTCTTTTCGGGCTGCTGGTTTCCAGCCTTGCCTTGCACGGCGTCCTCAGGATTATTTCGTCGGCTTGGCGCAAAAGGAGAAAAAGATGAGCCCCCGAGTCTATATTTTGGCCCTGTGGCTCCGCTTGTGGCACTGGACCAATGCTTTTCTGATTATTATTCAAACGATAACGGGACTGAGCCTGCACTTTGCCCGTCCCGGGGCGTTCTTGATGGATTTCAGTCTGGCGCGCGGACTTCATTACTTTTGCGGCGCGTGTTTGTGCGTGACCTATGGAGTGTATGTCGTCGGCAACATCGTCAGCGGCAATTGGCATCAGATTACCCCCACGCTCAAAGGTTTTCTGGGAAGGGCCGCCAAGCAAGCCCGTTACTATGCGTATGGTATGTTCAAGGGCGAGACGGACCCTTTTCCCCCGACGCCGGAGCAGAACCTCAACCCCTTGGAGCAGATCACATTTTGGATTCTGATGTATCTAGTTGTTCCGGTGCTGCTATTGACCGGACTGATGTTCATGTTCCCGCAATTCACGCCCGACACGCTGTGGGGCGTCGACGGTTTGCTGCCGATTGCCGTGGCGCATTATGCCATGGCGTTTATCATCATCTGCTTTATGGCGCTGCATGTCTATTTTGCGACCACAGGCGATACGCTGTTCTCCATGGTCAAAATGATGCTTACAGGTTGGCATGAACCTGAAGAACATCCTTGATCCGTCAGTTGTCCCCCGCCATCCCTCCCAACACGCCGGAACCAAGTGATGCAAAAGGGCCACGCGCGGTGGTGGTGTTACGTTTTTTATGCGATCTGGCACTACCCGTTCGCCCCAAAAATCTAGATACAGGGAGCCTCGTCTCGAATCGGAAAAATCCATAAAATATGGGGGTATGTCTATGCGCGGAATCAATCTGAAATCTTTGATGATTGCGGGTGGTTTTATGACGGCGGCTTTGGCTGGCGCGCCCGCGCAGGCTGCCATTGATTGGTCCGGCATTCCCGCCAAAGATGTCGCCCTGTTTTATCCTGGGCAATCGTCTTGGGAAGGGATGATGACTCCGGCGGATCACGAAGGCGCTGACAAATTCCGTGGCGGCAAGAATTGCGTGGCATGCCATGACGGCGATGAAAAAACCATGGGCGACCTGATGGCGTCCGGCAAAAGATATGAAACCGCGCCGATCGCGGGCAAGCCGGGTTCATTTGTCGCCAAGGTCAAGTTTGCCCATGACGACCAGAATCTTTATGTCCATCTCGAATTCGCCGAAGGCACACAGCCCAACGCGGGCATGGACAAGGAATTCGCCACCAAAGTGACGATGATGCTCGACGACGGCAAGGTTCCCGAAGCAACCCGCGCCGGTTGCTGGGTCACCTGCCATGACGACGCCACGTTGATGCCAAGCGCTGGAGGCACCACCCGCACCAAGTATCTCAACAAATCTCACGCTCACCTGAACCGTCAGGGCGGCGGCGACGAGTTGAAGCCCGCCGACGAGCTGGCAAAACTGAAGGCTGACGGCTATTGGCTTGAATTCTGGCAAGCCCGACTGAACCCGGGCGGCGCTGCTGTTGCGTCCCAGAGTTCCGTTTTGAGCAATCGTGAAGAAGTGAAGCCCTCAGCCGTTTCGGTCGAGGCTTCCGCGAGCGGCGGCGTATGGTCTGTCACATTTACGCGCAAGCTGAATGCGGGTCCGAACTTCAAGGAAATCGTCGCGGGCAAACCTTACACGATCGGATTTGCCGTTCACTCAGGCTATACCTCCAAGCGCTTCCACTATGTTTCTTTTGAACGCACTATGGTTCTCGATCAGGGCACTGCCGATTTTGTGGCCGCGAAGCACTAGGGTTTTAGTCTTGTTGTAAAGAGGGCGGCCTCATGAAGATGAGAACTTGTTTGTTGGCGTTTCTGGGCTTGATCGTGATCGGGTTGAGTTGCGTTCCCGTGGCGAGAGCCGAGACAACGGGCGAGAGTCCCGCTACAGAGTCCCCTGCGGAATCAAAGAAGCCTGCGGCTTTTGCCGACCGCGGCGCTCAGACCTGCATCAAGTGCCACGATCAGTCACCTGTCTCAGATATTCTTAAAACCCCGCATGTCGTCAAGGGCGACGGAAGAACGCCGTTCGGCCAAGACAATCACGATTGCGAAACATGCCATGGCGCGAGCCCCGAGCATATTCACAGCCATCCGGCTTCCGGAGAAAAGAAGGCATCGACAGCCGTCGTTTTCAAGGGGCCGAATGCCGCCTCGGTCGAAAAACGCAACGAAATGTGCACAAACTGCCATGAAAACGGCATGCGCATGAACTGGCGGGGTAGCCAGCATCAAAGCAACGACGTTGCCTGTGTCGATTGTCATACGGTCCATGTGACCAAAGATCCTGTGCTGGTGAAGCAGAAACAGCCTGAGAAGTGCTTCACCTGCCATGCCGAACAACGGGCGCAGAGCTTTATGTACTCGCATCACCCTGTGCGTGAAGGTAAAGTTTCCTGCGGAGACTGCCACAGCGTGCATGGCTCGCCAGGCCCCAAGCTGATGAAGGAATTTACGGTCAACCAAACTTGCTACAACTGCCACGCTGAGAAGCGCGGTCCGTTCATGTGGGAACATCAGCCCGTGCGTGAGGATTGCATAAGCTGTCACACGCCGCACGGTTCAACCGAGGCGCGGTTGATGAGCGAACGCATGAACTTTATGTGCTCGGCTTGCCATAGCGGCTCGACAAGCGCGAACAGCGGCGCAGCCTTTGGCGGGCATGGGGCTCTTTCGGGTTCGCAAAAAAATATCGCCATAAGCTCGGGACTGGCCAACCAAAGAACCTGCCTGAACTGTCACTCGCAAGTCCATGGTTCGAATAGCGCCAACGGCGCGTACTTCCTCCGTTGACAGGTGCATGCATGCAAGGAGCACAGATTATGTTGCGTAAGGCCTTCAAAGTTTTTTTGCTGACCACCGTTTGTTTGGTGCCGTTTGCTGCCTTCGCCGCTGATGATTCCGGCTTTGACCTTGACGCCGCTCCCGTCGAGCAAAAGGCGGAAGCGCCGCAGCAATACGACAATGAGATCAATTTCGGCGTGCGGGGCATGATCGGCAACAATACGGGTCTTTATGGTCGGTACAACGGATTGACGACCAACGGCGCGGATCTACTGGGCGATTTCGCTTTTCATGGGCCGAGCAAGTGGGATTCCGGCGATACGGGCTATTATGACTTCACCGGAAACGACATCATCTATCAGACAGGCAATCATCTTAGTGCTGGCTTTGGCGATAAGGATTACACGCGGAAAACAGGCAATAACATAGCCCCGAATGGCTCCCTGAATCTCTCTATGGGCGAACAGGGAACTTGGGTCATTAAAGGGTATGCCGACTCTATTTCCTATACCGGCAACATTATCGACTCCCTTTATACCGTTACCGGCGATACGGCTGTTTTGAATCCCGGACTGCGGAACTGGGGCGGCGCGCCTGCCAACCAATCGGGGGCGGGCAGCACAACCACCTACACGGTTTCGGGATTGTCTCGCTATATGGATCGATTTCAAACCGGTACGCGGCGGGATATTCTGGGCGGCGACGGCAAATATATCTATGGCGACTGGACTCTTGCTTCCGCCCTCAAACATGAGCACAAACAAGGCTCGATGGAAGAATCCTTCTATGGAACCTATGGCGGCATGGCCTTTAAAATGCCGATCGATTACGACACGGATCGGTATGATCTTTCGGCTGTCTACAGCGCACCGAATATCCAGTCCCTGTTCCAATACACTTTTGACAATTTCAAGGACAACAACGCGGCGATTGCCCTACCCTATCCCGTATCAAGCGCATCACCGGCCTATGCCAGAACGGCGCTTTATTCGACGCCGCCCAGCACAAGCGCCCATTACTTTACCGCCATGGGGGCCTACAATCCTTTGCCGTCTACGCGCATCAACGTGAATGGGCGGTTTGGGCTGGAAATGCAGGACGATACTTTTCCGGCTAACACGGGCGATCCGGGCATTACCTCCTCTTCGCTCGGAGGTCATCTGAACAGCCTGCTTCAGGGAACCAACGGCAATTCGCTGAATGCAACGGCGACGGTTTATCAAGGCAATATGACCGTTTCTTCCCGCCTGCTGACCGATCTCGACGCGCATATCTCTGCAGGATTCGATGGACGCAACGTTTCGTTGAATCAGTATAAGGTCTATTATGGCGGTTCCAGCGCCGACGGTAACCAGTCGACCGCCGTTTACGTGGTTCCTCAGGAATGGTTGAAGGAAAAGACGGCCGCCGACATCAGCTACCGCATCCTTCCCAAAAGCGACACCAAGCTCACGCTGGGATATAAGTTCGATTTTGTTGATCGCAGTAACGCGCAGGTCGGTCGCAGCGACACCAACACGGGATCGATTGCTTTAAGCTCCAAGCTCGGCTCCGACGCCACGGGCAAGGTCAGCTATGAGCACACTAATCGCAGTGCTACGCTCAACTTTCAGACGCCCTGGATCAATAGCCTGAAAAAAGCCAGCAGCAGCTCTGCTTCAGGCGCATTCTATCAGGCCCCCCTGACTGCAGATTCCATTAAGCTGAGAACAGATTACAGCCCCTCCCATGATCTTTCGGGCGGCTTGTTCTTGCGCGTCGCGAGCGATAATTACAATTATCCTTCCATCGCGCCGGGAGTGAACCTCGTCAACAGCGTCGAGGGGATCAAGCATGACCACAACATCTCGGCGGGGCCGGACATCAGCTATCGCCCTACGGAAGATGTGAATACGCACTTCTTTTACACCTACGAGCAAATATTCTACGATAACGTCGGGAATGGGGCTTGCGCCAACTCCGCGACAGGCGCTTGCTTGGGGAGCAGCGGGTACTTCAAAAACGATTACACCAGCAACGTCAATACGGTCGGCGTCGGCAGCGAATGGCAAGCGACGCCCGCGCTTAAATTCGGCGTCAATTATAACTTCTCGTACGGCTCCGTCGCCTTTTCGCAGTACAACGGCGTTTGGGTAGCGAGTCCAACGGCGCTGAATCAGAACGTCGCCAACTACCCCGACATCAATTCGACCATGCATAGCCTTCAGGTCAATGCAGGGTACGAGATCATGCCCAATATGGAGTTAGTGACGCAGTACGCCTTTGACATGTTCAGAAACAACGATTGGAACGACCTCTCTTCGGCCGTGCAATCGACGACGCAAGGCGGCAATACGATCTCGATTCTGACGCCGGGATATTCTTCGCCGAACTATACGGTCTCGACGATCATGACCAGCCTTAAAATCAAGTTCTGATCTGGCTAGGCCGTTATCCTATCGGTTCATAGCATTTGTTGTGTTGTCTTCCCACAGGGGATAAGGCATATTTGCGCCGTGTTTTCAGGGCTTCCCCCAGCAAGGACAGGGACGAGACATGATCGCTGAAATTGGCCACTTTTCCCTTATTCTTGCTTTGTTTGTCGCGTTGTTTCAGGCCGTCTTTCCGTTGATCGGCGCGGCGCGGGGCAATCGCGCATGGATGGGCGTGGCGGAGCCGGCGTCCTTTGCGCAATTTCTGCTTGTGGCGACATCCTTTGGCGCACTGACATGGTGCTATGTCGCCAGCGACTTTTCCGTTCTGAACGTCGCGCAAAACAGCCATACCGACAAACCTATGCTCTACAAGATCGCGGGCGTGTGGGCCAATCACGAAGGTTCGATGCTTTTGTGGATTTTTATCCTTGGGCTTTATGGCGCGGCGGTTTCGTGGCTTGGGGGCAATTTGCCCCCTGCCCTGCGTGCACGCGCCTTGTCGGTGCAGGCGATGATTGCCGTCGGCTTTATTCTGTTTATCCTGTTCACGTCCAATCCATTTTTGCGGCTTGACCCCGTTCCCGCGAATGGCGAGGGCTTGAATCCTTTGCTACAAGACCCGGGACTCGCCTTCCACCCGCCATTTCTTTATCTGGGTTATGTCGGGTTTTCGATGGCGTTTTCTTTTGCCATTGCCGCGCTGATCGAAGGACGCGTGGATGCCGCTTGGGCGCGGTGGGTGCGGCCTTGGACATTGGCGGCTTGGTGCTTTTTGACGCTGGGCATAGGCCTTGGGTCTTGGTGGGCTTATTACACGCTTGGTTGGGGCGGGTGGTGGTATTGGGACCCTGTCGAAAACGCTTCCTTTATGCCGTGGCTGGCGGGAACGGCGCTTGTGCATTCCCTGATCGTGGTCGAAAGGCGGGACACGCTGAAGGCTTGGACGGTTTTGCTGGCAATTGTTTCTTTTTCGTTTTCGCTTCTCGGCACTTTTTTGGTGCGTTCGGGTGTTTTGACTTCGGTGCATAGTTTTGCCTCCGACCCCACACGCGGGGTTTTCATCCTTGCTTTGTTGGCGGCGGTGACGGGAGGCTCGATGGCGCTATTCTTCCTGCGTGCGCCACGCCTGAAGAGCGGCGGCCTTTTTGCACCTGTGTCGCGCGAAGGCAGCCTTGTGCTGAACAACGTTCTGTTAAGTTCTGCGGCAGGCGTGGTTCTATTGGGCACGCTTTATCCTTTGTTCATGGATGTTCTTGATCTGGGAAAAATTTCCGTCGGGCCGCCGTTCTTTAATGCCGTTTTTGTTCCGTTGATGGTGCCCGTGGTCTTTCTGATGGCACTTGGAACGCAGATGTCATGGAAACGAGGCAATCTGACGCTGGCCCTGCGCCAGCTGAAAGTTGCAGGCGTGGCAGCGCTTGCGGCGCTGCTTCTAACTTGGGCGATGTCCCGCTCTCTTGGGGCAAGCGCGGCGATGGGATTGGCAACGTGGTTGTTTGTCGGCACGATCAGCAATTTGTTCAACCGACTGAAGCCGTCGCGGCTTTCTTTATCGGAAGTTTGGCGTCGCGCCGCTGGCGTACCGCTTTCTTTTTACGGCATGATTTTGGCGCATGCAGGGCTAGCCTTGGTCATCGTTGGCATTACGGGTTCAACCGCGTGGAAGACCGAGAAGATTCAGGTCATGCATAGCGGCGACACGATCAACGTCGCCGGTTACGATCTGGCGTTCAAGGGTGTTGAGGAAGGCGTCAAAGGCCCGAATTACATTGCTGCGCGAGCAACATTTACCGCGTCCAAAAACGGGAAGTTCATCGCCGATCTGAAACCGGAAAAACGCATGTATGAAATGCCGCCGCGCCCCACGACCAACGCCGCGATTCATACCTCAGCCTTTGGCGATCTTTACGCCGTTATCGGCGACCCGAACGAGAGCGGAGGCTATGTAACGCGGCTTTATTATAATCCTTTGGTGCCGTGGATATTCATCGGTGCAGGAGTCGTTGCGCTGGGAGGCCTTGTGTCGCTTGGTGATCGCCGTTATCGGGTAGGCGTTCCTTCGCACAAGGTAAACCCCAAAAACCCCGTTCATGCGTGACACAATGTTTTTGCGCCGCTTGACCCTTTTCTTCCCGATGGCGATTTTTCTGACCTTGGTCGGATTTTTCTTTTATCGGCTGGTGTTGATCGAAAAAGGCAACACGCCAAATATGATTCCCTCGGTGATGATTAACCGCCCAGTGCCGGTTTTCGCGTTGCCGTCGCTGATCTCAGGCAAGCCGCTGGTGGCCTCGGCGGCGTTGAAGGGTAAGGTTACGCTGATTGACGTTTTTGCTTCATGGTGCGTGCCCTGCCGCGTCGAACATCCATTGCTCGCCTCCATCAAAGAAGCGGGCATTGCCCTTGTCGGCATCAATTACAAGGATCGCCCCGAAGATGCGCTGCTGTGGCTTGAAAAGCTGGGCGACCCCTATGATGCTATCGCCAGCGACCGCGACGGGCGCGTTGCTATCGACTTCGGAGTCTATGGCGTGCCGGAATCCTACCTGATCGACAAGCAAGGCGTCATTCGTTTCAAACAGACGGGTCCCTTGACGCCCGAAGACATTCGGGACAGGCTGTTGCCCTTAGCCAAGGAGTTAAACAAGTGACCCTTCGCCGCAATTTTGTGTGTGTTTGCGCGGTGGCGCTTGTCTTGCTGGGGCTTCAGGGCGCGGCTTTTGCCGTACAGCCTGACGAGATGCTTGCCAACCCACAATTGGAGTCGCGTGCGCGTGTCTTGAGCGAAGGGCTGCGTTGCCCTGTGTGCCAGAACCAATCCATCGACGATTCAGACGCCGATCTGGCGCATGATCTGCGCGTGATCGTGCGCCAACGTTTGCAATCCGGCGATACAGATGCGCAAGTGAAGCAATATCTCGTTGATCGTTACGGCGATTATGTCCTGCTGGAGCCGCCGTTTAAAACCTCAACCTTGGTTTTGTGGCTGGGTGCGCCGCTTATTCTTCTCGCGGCTTTGGGCGTGGCGCTGGTGTTTTACCGCCGCCGCCAAGAAACATCCGAAGATACACAGCGCCCGTTGTCGGCGGAGGAACAGAAGAAAATTGCCGCCCTTATGGATCCGCAAGACGACGGAAGAAAAGGCACGTTATGATCTTAGGATTGATTTTTGTCGGGATAACGCTGGCGGTTTTGGGGCTTCTGCTGTTGCCGATATTCCTGAAACAGGGCGCAGCGGCACAGCGCGTGGATTACGACATCGTCGTTTATCGGGATCAATTAGCCGAAGTCGATAAGGATATTGAGCGCGGCTTTCTGACCGACGCGCAAGCCGAGGCCGCAAAGGCGGAAATTTACCGGCGCATGCTGGAGGCGGAAGACGCCGAAGCGGCGGTTTCGGCTGGGACGGCGGAAGGCGGCAGCAGCACGCGGAGCAAAGTCTTCCTGGCGCTTGTACTTTTGATCGTTCTGCCGCTGGGCGCGGGGATTGTTTATGCGCATCTTGGCAGTCCCGAACTTGCAGGAAAGCCTTATAAAGACAGGATGCATGATCCCGATTTTACCACAGCCAAAGAAGCGGAACAGCTTGCGGCGGAGCTTGAGAAGAAGCCGGACGCGGATGGGTTTAAGCATCTTGCCGACAGCTATTCCGTTTTGCGCCGCTATGACGATGCGGTGACGGCCTATAGACAAGCGATTAAGATGAACGGCGGCAATGCCGCGCTTTGGTCGGAACTCGGCGAGGCACTTGCTTTGTCGCACGAAGACCTCGTGGTGCCGGAGGCGCACAAAGCGTTTATCCAAGCCTTGCGGCTCGACTCCCACGATGCGCGGGCCCGGTTTTATCTTGGTCTGTCAGAAACGCAGATTGGCGAATTGCGTCGCGCCGTCGCCATCTGGCGCGACTTGGAACAAGACAGCCCGCCGGATGCCCCTTGGCTGGCAATGGTGAAGGAACATATAGCGACTTTTGCCAAGGACGGAGGCTTTGACCCCCAATCCATTCCCCCGAAACCGCCGTCCCTAACATCGCCCCATGACGGTGCGATGGGGATAAAGCCTAAGAAACCAGCAGACAAGGATTCAGATATTCCTGCGATGGTGGAGCGGCTAGCGGTAAAATTGAAACAAAACCCTGATGATCTGGATGGCTGGCTGCGGTTGGCTAAGTCCTATCGGGTTCTGGGCGAAACAAGCAAAGCTGAGGAGGCCGCAGGCAAAGCGGAGGCACTGAAAGCCAAAATCAACCACAGCACGGAAGAGAAGCGATAGAAGTTATGAGAAGACATACACCGAGCGCGGGTGCGAAGCTTTGCTTCGCCCCATGGGGCTACGAAACTGAGCGCTCTTTCTGGATGATTAAGCTTTACGCCTGCGCTTCATGCCTTACGCTTTTGCCCCATTTTCCGAGAATCTGGCCTGACCCTTTACAGGTGAGGAACGCCTAATATCCCCGCGACATATTCATTCTCGATGGCTCCCTTAGCGTTTGCCGAGGCGAAGCGTTTAGGTCTATCGGATTGTTCATAAGCAGAGTTCTCTTGCAACAGAGTCCCCTCCCGTTCTCGCCTGTTTTTTAACATATAGTCCGGCAAGAAATCAGCCCCAACGACCATGATATCGCTTGATACTGGCGCATCTTTTAAATCGACGCCTTGATTCTCGTTTTCTCTCAAGACCTTGATTAATGTATCCGGCGTAATAAACCTGGCATTGCCCAAGCTCTTGCTAAATTTCTTGTCGCCATCCGCGAACAAAAGCGGGGCATGCAGGAAGTCTCCCTGATAAGGCATGATTCCGAATGCATCGGTTAAATGCTCCAACAAATAAGTGCTATTTGTCGGAAAGTGATCCAGCCCAACAATCCACAGATCGGGCTGTTCTGTCGACAAGCGAACCGTATGAAGCATTCTGAACTGTGTCGCCCAGGCAACTTCTTCGATCCTTTTATTGAGTTTATGATGTTTTTCGTGTTGACCCTTGACCATATTTGACTGCCCTGACAGAAGCTCGTGCCCAAGCTTACTATTCATAATTGGAGCATGGCAGTCGGGACATAACGGCCAAACAAAACTTTCTGCCCCGCGGATAGGCGATCTTGTATATTTCTCAATAATGGTTCCGACAGCCTCGGGGGCGGTCAGACATTTGTGAACCATTTGTTTGAATTGCGGGGTAGAAACAAGTTCTGAAGCACGACGAAACTCCAGCTTCACTTTGGGGAATTCTGCACCGATTACGCCGCGCACCACCCCTTCGATAACAGGCTGCCAATAGTCAACAAGACTTCCTTGAAAACCATCAGGCGCGAGAGAAAACTGAAATGTTGTCTCTCCTGCGTACATGTTTGCCGCATCTGCGGATTTACGCCGACCATCTGCCCCCACATAACTTACGGGTTCGATGTCATTCAGCCATATATCAAAATCAAACCTTGGCTCTTTTTTTTCGCGCTTCTTAAATTGCTCACAAAGCAAGTAGGGATAAGCCACAAGGGCTGTTAGATTGCCCGCATGCAAGCCATACGGCCTAATGCCAACGCCGATCTTTTCCTCTCCACTTGCAATATTATCAACCCACAAGTTTATATCATTCCAGCCAGAAAAGTTCATAGCGACATGTTCCTCTTAATAACGTTTTCTATAAAATAACGGCGCATGCCTTGATAAGACAAGCTTGCTTGCTTCAACCTGAAGCAAGTATTCTAAAGCAAATATAGCGGATTTTTGCCTGATGAATAGCACTGAATTATTTTCATGTGTTGTAACTGCCTAGCCGTACCGAGTGAGTCTGGCGGGTCACAGGCTTAAGTTAAAGGGAGGCAAGCGGTAGATTTGTATTGCGGTGACGCCGTGAATATGAGTCAACGTGGGGATGGAACTTTCCC
>CAIXLI010000117.1 GCA_903920205.1 uncultured Pseudomonadota bacterium | reverse complement strand
TTCTCAAAACCCTATCTTCCCGGACCGACGCCCTTATTCCTGCCTTGTCTGGCTAATTAGGGGCTAGGCAGTTACCATGTGTTTAAGTCGCGCCTGTTTTTACGTTTTTTCTTCCCTTGGTCTTGGTTAACAAAGACTAGATTCACGGGGAAATGGTAAGCCAAAGAAGGTATAATTGTTGCTTTCAGTTTTATAAAAAAGACTGGAGCCAAGAAACTTACATACCTCGAAACAATGAGACCAGACGGCAAGTTGTTTATCTGTTACGCCTGCCTGACTTTGGCTTCACCTCGAAATTCCATTTCCAAAGGGCAAAGATCGGCGGGTAGACGATCAGCTCCATCAAAAACGAAGTAATGATGCCGCCGATCATCGGCGCGGCAATGCGCTTCATAACATCGCTGCCCGCGCCGACCGACGCCATAATCGGCAACAGGCCGAACAACATGCAGGCGACCGTCATCACCTTGGGGCGCAGGCGTTTGACAGCCCCCACAACAATGGCTTCGCGCAAATCGTCCCAGTTGCGCATCTTGCCTTGATCGACGGCCTCTTGATAGGCGAGGTCGAGGTAAAGCAGCATGAACACCGCCGTTTCCGCGTCCACGCCCAGAAGGGCTATCAATCCCACCCAAACCGCGATGCTCATATTATAGCCGAGGAGATAAATAAACCATATCGCGCCGATGGCGGAAAACGGCACCGCCAACAAAACGATTAGCGTTTTGACCACGGATTTTGTATTAAAATACAAAAGCAGGAACACGATCAGCAGCGTAATCGGCACAACGGTTTTCAGCCGTTCTTGCACGCGTTCCATCGATTCATACTGTCCGCTCCAAACAAGCTGGTATCCGGTGGGTACGGTGACGGCTGCCTGTACGGCTTTTTTCGCGTCGGCGACAAAGCTGCCGATATCGCGTCCGCTAAAATCGACATAGACATAGCCGCTGAGGCGTCCGTTTTCGTCGCGGATCATCCCGGGTCCTGTTTTGAGAGAGATCGTCGCTAACTGCCCGATGGGAACCTGCATGCCCGACGGCGTGCTGACCATAACGCGTTTCAAAGCATCAATGTCGCTGCGGTAATCCCGCATATAACGGACATTAACGGTATAGCGTTCGCGCCCTTCGACCGTCGTGGTTACAGGCTCTCCCCCCACCGCCGCCATCAAAGTATTATTGGCGTCGTCGATGGAGAGGCCATAACGCGCCAGTGCCTCGCGGTTAAGATCGAAATCGAGGAAATAGCCGCCAGCAGTGCGTTCGGCAAAGGCGCTCGTGGTGCCCGATATTCCTTTAAGGGCTTTCTCGACCTGTCCGCCGATTTTCTCAATTTCCTCAAGATCTGCGCCCAAGATTTTAATGCCGAGCGGCGTTTTGACACCTGTGGTGAGCATGTCAATGCGCGCCTTGATCGGCATCGTCCAACTGGTCGCCATGCCTGGCATGGTCAGAGCCTCGTTCAACCCGCCTGAGCCATAAATCAATTCCTGCGTTGTTTTATGATCGGGCCAAAAGCGGCGTAGGAAGCCTTGCAAATAGTCGGGAACACGCTGAGAATACCAACGCTCCTGCTTCGGCCATTCCGCCTGTGGTTTCAGCACAATCGTCGTTTCCATCATGGAAAAAGGCGCGGGGTCGGTGGCGGTTTCGGCACGTCCGGCTTTGCCGAAAACACGTTCGACTTCGGGGAAGCTTTTGATGATTTTGTCTTGGCCTTGAAGAAGTTTTGCCGCCTCCGTCACGGATATGCCGGGCAAAGTCGTCGGCATGTATAAAAGCGTGCCTTCGTCCAAAGGCGGCATAAACTCCGCGCCAAGCTTAAAAAAAACAGGCAAGGTCAGCGCCATCGCCAGAACCGCGACGGCGATGGTTTTGCCTTTGTGTTCGAGGACAAATTCGACCACCGGATGATACAATTTCATCATCGGGCGGCTGATGGGGTGATCGTCTTCGCTGTGGATTTTTCCGACCAAAAACGCGTTGACGATCCGCGCCAGCCATGCCGGACGAAACACAAAATTATCCATGCGCGTGAATAAAAGCCGCATCGCCGGATCGAGCGTCACGGCAAGAACGGCGGCGATAATCATGGCGAAAGTCTTGGTATAGGCCAGCGGCGTGAAAAGCCGCCCTTCCTGCGCTTCCAACGTAAAGACAGGCAAAAAGGCTACGGCGATGACGAGAAGCGAGAAAAAGCTGGGGCCGCCGACTTCCTTCACCGCGTCAATCACCACGCGGCGATAATCTTTCTGACGCCCTTCAGCGTTCCATTGTTCCAGCCGTTTATGCGTTTGTTCGACCACGACGATCGAGGCATCGACCATCGCGCCGATAGCGACCGCTATGCCGCCGAGCGACATAATGTTTGCGCTCATGCCCGAAAGCTGGATAGGAATAAACGCCAGCAAAACAGTGATCGGAATAGTGATAATCGGGATAATCGCGCTGGGGAAATGCCAAAGGAATATCAGGATCACCAGACTGACGATCAGCAATTCTTCGATCAGCGTGTGTTTCAGATTCTCTATTGACCGGTCGATGAGGTCGGAACGGTCATAGGTCGTGACGAGTTTCAGCCCCTTGGGCAAGCTTGGCTCAATCTCCTTAATCTTCTCCTTCACGCGCTGAATGACTTTTTCGGCATTTTCGCCGAAACGCATAATGACGACTCCGCCGACCGTTTCCCCCTGCCCGTCAAGCTCGGCAACGCCGCGCCTGATATCGGGGCCAAAAGACACTGTAGCGATATCGCTGACCAGCACAGGCGTTCCCGTCGGCGCGTTTGTTTTCACGACGATTTTGCCAATATCTTCCAGCGATTTGATATAGCCGCGTCCGCGCACCATATATTCGCGCCCGCTCATCTCGACAAGCCGCGCCCCGACATCGTTATTGCCTTTTTGAATGGCATCAACCACCGCGCTGATCGGGATTCCATAGCCCAGCAATTTGTTGGGATCGACATTTACCTGATATTGCCGGACATAGCCGCCCAAGGGCGCGACTTCCGCCACGCCGGGAACCGCTTGCAACGCGTAACGCAGATACCAATCCTGATAGCTGCGCATTTGATCGAGGCTGTTCTGCCCCGTCGTGTCGACGAGAGCGTATTGATAGACCCAACCCACGGCGGTCGCGTCCTTTGCCAGCTCAACATTGACGCCTTTGGGCAAACGCGAGGTGACGGAATTGAGGTATTCCAGCGTGCGCGAACGCGCCCAGTAAATATCTGTGCCTTCTTCGAAAATCACATAGACATAGGAATAGCCGAAATCGGAAAAGCCGCGCACATCCTTGACCTTGGGCATGCCCAGCAAGGCCGTGGTGATGGGATAGGTTACCTGATCCTCCATAATATCGGGACTGCGATCCCATGTGGAATAAACGATGACTTGCGTATCGGAGAGATCGGGGATTGCGTCCAGCTTGGTGCGGTGAAGCGACTGAACGCCCATCGCCAGCGCGACGACGACAAACAGAAACACCAGAAATTTATTCTTCGCGCAGAGTTCGATAAGATTGCCGATCATGGGTTTTTCTCCGGCGTTGAAAAATCTTGCAGCGCAGCGCGGATCGAGCTTTCGGCGTCGATGAGAAAGCTGGCGCTCGTCACAACGCGGTCGCCTTCTTTAACTCCCTCGATAATTTCAACGCGCCCATCGCCTTCGACGCCCGTTGTGACAGGCTGAGGCTTAAACCGCCCTTCGCCGAGATCGAGCAACACCGTTTTACTCGCCCCGCTGTTCAAAACGGATTCCGCCGCAACGGTCAGAACGTTTTCCCGAGGCAATGTGCCGATTTCGACATTGGCATACATATCCGTGCGCAACTCCCCCGTGGGGTTTGGCAAGTCTATCCGCAGTTTTGCCGTACGCGTTTCTTTGTTGATCGCGGGATAGATGAACCCCACCTTGCCTTCGAAGCTTTTTCCCGCATAGGCGTTGAGCGTCACGACAGCCGACTGCCCCACCACCATTTGCGCCAAATCCTGCTCATAAACATCGACCAACGCCCAGACATTCGACAAGTCCGCCAGACGATACAGCGTATCGCCCGAAGAAAACTTCATGCCTTCGACAGCTTGTTTATCTAAAACCGTGCCGTCGGAAGGGGAGCGAAGCGTGATCGCGTGATTAACGGTTTTTTCCTTTTGCAAGCGAGCTATTTCTTCTTCCGGCACCGCCAGAGTCCGCAATTTCTCGATCGACCCATTTTTATAACCCTTGCCAAGATCGGCGACGACAAAGGAAAGATAATCCGTTTCGATTTGGATCAATTCAGGGCTGTAAAAATCAAACAAAGCTTCGTCCTTTTTAACCTGCTGCCCCGTGGCGTTGACTCGCAGTTTGCCAATCCATCCCTCAAAGCGTGGCGCGACGATGGTCTGGCGCGTTTCGTCAATCTGTACTGTGCCGAGGGCGCGGACGGGATGCGACAAAGAGCGCCGCTCCACGCTCTCCGTCCGAACGCCAAGTTTCTGGATACGTTCGGCGGGAAGCGTGACGGTGCCGCGTTCGGCTTGCGCCTCGCTTGCGTAAACGGGGACGTAATCCATGCCCATGGCATCCTGCTTCGGCACAGGCGATGTGTCCGGCAAGCCCATAGGGTTGCGGTAATAAAGGATTCTGCCTTTGCCCTCGACGACAGGCGTTGGAACAGACTTCTCAGCGGGGGCTGGCGCGTCTGGCATCGGCATGTTTTGCCCGACGCCATACCCCACCGCCAAAGCCGCCACAATCGCCGCCGTCAGAACAAGGCTGCGCGAGGTTTTGCTCATTTCACCACCTGCACGGTCAGCGAGGCCTTCACGGGCGCTTTCTCGCCCGGAATGGCCGCGACAAGATCAAGCGTCCACGCGCCGACCATCGTCAGATCGGCGGAGAAACGGTAATTACCTTTATCATCCTGAGGCAAAGCTTGGACTTTTACCGGCATATCCATACTGCCCATCAACATGTGCAGCGTTGAACCCGTGATCGTCGCGTTCGTGACATTCCTATGGATGGCGGTTTGCGTGATTTGCACCGCTATCGTCGCCCCCTGTCCGGCTTTGATCGGCTGGGCGAGCACGTCGAAACCGTAATCCGCGCTTGCGGCGAAACCGGTTGCCGGAAGCAGACTAGACACGGCAAGAATGACAAGCGCCGCAACCGCGCTTTTGTGAAGGATGGAATTCATGTTTTATCCCCTGTTGAAAGGCTTTCCGTAAGCAATCAAGACGACGCGCTTCTTGTTGAACAAACACCAACAAAACAGCAGGTCAGGCTTGTCTATCGGGAGGATTAGGCCTTAGGGGGAG
The DNA here is from genome assembly GCA_903920205.1 of uncultured Pseudomonadota bacterium. Lineage (GTDB taxonomy): Bacteria > Pseudomonadota > Alphaproteobacteria > UBA9219 > UBA9219 > CAIXLI01. The sequence continues at coordinate 1,557 of CAIXLI010000117.1, read as the reverse complement.
GATAGTCGGGAAGCAACAACCGCCCAGACGCAGACGCGTCGACCGTGTCGTAAACCAGCGCAACCGCATGCCGCACGAGGACAGGCTGTGGCGCGGGAAGGGTCGCCTGCGCCATCGCCGCACAAGCCGCAAAACACAAACCGCCCTTGGCGGTCTCTTTGTGCTTCTCCGAAGAAGGACAGCACCCATGATGCCCAGCAGAAGCATCCGTCATCGTCATGCCGGACATATCATGCATGATTGGCGCAGAGGAATCGTCAACAGCCGCCCCCCGAGCAGGCACAGAAGCCCCAGAGCCGACCGCAAAGGTCAAAACCAAGAGCAACGCCAGACATCTGGTGAACAGGGAATGCCGCATGGACGCTATCGTAAGGCCGTTGGCGGTTGGGGACAAGGGGGATTTTTTTGGGGGGGGGGAGAGAGAGAATTTTTGAGCCAGCCCGCCTTCGCCCAAGGGGGCGTTGGCGCACCATCTTTTATCTGCGCTGCGGATAAAAGATGGTGAACCAAACACGATGAATTTGGGCACTCATCGGAGGTCAGAATAAGAATTTCGTGAAAACTATATCTTTTTTGTTCAAGCGTTTTTCAGGGCTCTCTCGGCGTTGTAGGGGCTTGTGTTTGAGTTACAGCGTCTGGACGAATAGACATGGCGCGGAGATTGGTAAGACGAACATCCGCTGCCCACGCAAGCGTTTGCGGGAGCCGTTGAGCTGTGAGCAATTTTTCTGCTTCATCAACAAAGGTTTGTGCTCGACCAAGGATATCTGGATATTTTTCTTTAACCACATCAAGAAATTTATCCGAGCCATCGATAGATAAGGGAGAAGAAATAATGAGACGGTTTGGCTTATCGGTAGTAGATGTTTGGCGCAAGGCTACAGCAAAAAATTTATGTTCTGGTATAGATAAAATCAGCGCATTCAAAGTTGTTTCATTCCATCCATGCGAGGAGCCACACACCCCGTCGAACAGCTTGTCATTGTCTATCTTCAGGACATGAGACAAAAAGACTGAAGCAATGTGAGCCACCCCGTTATGTTTCTGCGCGAGCATGGGTAGTTCAGGCAGCACTCCCTGCACCGAGGCTTCTACGATTTGGTCACGATTATCAGGGAGCTTTTCCAACCCCGCTAATGCGGGAGAAACCACAGATGCGGCCAAGCCGATATTTTTTTCAAGCGCGGCATCCTGAAGAAATTCTGGAATCATTCTGATCAAGCTCAGAACTTCGCTTAAATCCATTGGTCGAGGTTGTTCCGTTTTCGTCTCGCCCTCAGAAACGGTGGCTGATGGTTGGACAGTTTGGCGTTTAAATCCGATGAACTTAAGCGCAGACCTGCAAGCTTCACGAAATGACTTGTACATAAACATCCCCTATCAAATATGGCCTCGTTAAATAATTAGTTCCAAGGCAACCTCTGAACATTGGGGTTCTATACTGAGTTATTATGGTTAATTCAATTATAGAAAATACGTAACTGCCTAGCCCCTAATTAGCCAGACAAGGCAGGAATAAGGGCGTCGGTCCGGGAAGATAGGGTTTTGAGAATGTCC
>CAIXLI010000116.1 GCA_903920205.1 uncultured Pseudomonadota bacterium | reverse complement strand
TTGCCCTATCTTATGGGCTTGCGTTCCGTTGACTTGGCGATGGAAGCAGTCGCTACCCACTCGACAGGCCGCACCGAAACAACCGCAACCCCCGTTTTGACCAAAGAATTGATCGAGGCCAACAAAGACCCGTTATTACACTATGTTCGCTAAGTTTTTTTCTCAAAATCTGAATCGGCTTTATCTGGCTCAGTGCTTGTTATTTCTGGCGGCGTTGGGTGTTTTCTTTTCTTTGACTTCGCCTTATTTTCTGAGCCTTGGGAATATCAGCAATGTTTTGACCGCCAGCGCGGTTATCGGGTTGATCGCTATTGGCGCGACGTTTGTTATTGCTTCCGGCGGTATTGATTTATCCTCTGCCGCCGTCATGGCGTTTTGCGGAACGGTGGGGGCGTGGTGTTTGCAAAAGGGGGCGTGGTCGCCCCTGCTCGCACTTCCTTTTGCCATCGGGCTTGGCGGTTTGTTTGGTTTTCTGACGGGGTTTTTGATTAACGTCACGAAGGCTCCGAGCTTCATCGTCAGCCTCGGCATGTTGAGCATCGCACGCGCCGCCGCCTATATCGTTTCCTACGGCATGCCGATTTATGGCTTGCCCGATCCCGTGATTGCCGCAGGGCAAGGGCAGATCGCGGGGATCCCCGTGCCGGTCGTTTTGTTGATTGCGGGAATTGTTTTGGCATGGGTTGTGTTGACGAAAACGCGCTTTGGTATTCATGCGTTGATCCTCGGCGATAACGCCTTTGCTGCTGAGGCTATGGGCGTTCTGACTAACCGTGTGAGACTGAAGATTTTCACGCTGGCGGGGCTTTATTCCGGTCTTGCGGGGATTATCTTTATGCTGCGCACCAATTCGGGCGACCCCTCTGCCGGACAAAATTACGAATTGATCGGCATCACCGCCGTCATTCTGGGCGGCGCGAATTTGTTCGGTGGACGCGCCACGATCATCGGCACGATCCTTGGCATTCTGTGTCTGGGCGTTTTGCAAAACGGTTTGAATTTGCTGGCTGTCAGCACTTATTACCAGATTCTTTTTGTCGGGCTTGTGCTGCTCGCCGCCGCCTTCCTCTCGCGTATGGGGTATCGGCGATGAGTGGGCTTCTTCTCGACAACATTTCCAAATCCTTTGGCTCAGTCGATGTTTTGAAATCTATCAGCACGGCTTTCAACGCAGGCCAAGTCACCGCCATCGTCGGCGATAACGGCGCGGGAAAATCGACCCTGCTGAAACTGATGGCGGGCATTCATGCGCCGGACAGAGGCAGCGTCGCGCTTTATGGCAAATCTCTTATTGATTTATCCGCGTCGGAACATCGCCGATGCGGCATCGAAATGGTCTATCAGGATTTTGCTCTTGCCAAGCAGCACGATGTCGTTACGAACCTCTTTCTTGGCAGAGAACGGACACACTCTTGGTTTGGCTTTCTGAACCGCCGTGCGATGCGCGAGGCGGCGCAACTTGAGCTTGACCGCCTTGGCATCCAGATTCCTGATTTGAAAAAGCCTGTAGGTTTGCTGTCGGGAGGCCAACAACAAGCCGTCGCCATCGCCCGCGCCGTTTTGTTTAACCCCAAAGTCTTACTGCTGGACGAACCCACGGCAGCCCTCGCCGCGCGCGAGGTCGGGCAAGTGCTCGACCTTATCCGCCAGCAAAAACAGCAAGGCCGCGTCGTCATCCTTGTCAGCCACCGCCTCAACGACGTCTTCGCCGTCGCCGACCGGATTGTGGTGATGAAACAGGGCAGCATCAAGAACGATACGCCAACCAGCGATACGACATTGAGTCAGGTTGTGGAG
>CAIXLI010000115.1 GCA_903920205.1 uncultured Pseudomonadota bacterium | reverse complement strand
GCAAAGCTGACTTCAAGGAAAAAGTCGTCGCTTCAATGTGTAGCCTGCAAAAACGTCCAGAAAAAATCTCGGCCTTCTACCAAAAACCTTCTCTCAAGTACGCCGCTTGAATGTTCCCTTACTTATGTACTGATTAATAAAGTAAGTATCTGGCATTCAGTCGGAGGCTTTACCCACCATTTCCTACGGGTTGCGCCGATGCGCCCCAAGGCTGGGTAGGAAAAAAGTATTGGTCGGCGCTTGTGGTGTATTTAACGGCAAGTTTTTCGACCGTTCCCGATGCAAGCAACGCCCGAATGGTGGTATCGAGCATATTGCGCAAGGCGTTTTCGCCCACGGCGACGTCAAGTCCTCCGGCCTGCATACGCAAGGACGGTCCTACAACGCGCTTTAACTTGCCCGGGTTATGCAGGAAGAAAGGCTCGGCCGTCGAAGGTTCCGTCATGGCGATGTCGGCTTTGCCCATAGCGACTTGCAACAGGACTTGAGAAACATCAGTCATGTTGGATAAGGAGACCGATTGCGCTTTGGGGAATTTTTCGGCTTTGAGAAATTGAGTAAACTCTCCCTCAAGATAGGCCATCCTAACCGACGAGTCGTTGATTTTCTCGTAGTTATGGTCGAACCGCGTATCGTCGGCTCGGACATAGGCAAAGGTGGGGAAGAAAAGAACAGGTGTCGTGAACTCCGTCACACGCGCACGTCCTGGCGTTTGGTTGAAATGCAAGCACATCACGTCATAGCGTTTCGTCTTTAGCCCATCAAAGGCATTGGCGGTGCCGACTTCTTCCGTCCATTCGATCTTGAGGCTTAATTGTTTGCCGATTTCCTCCATCAGATCAACCCACATACCGGAAAACGCGTTTGTGTTAGGATCGCGTTCGATAAATTTAGGATAGAGAAGATACCCACAGCGCAAAGTGCCGGTGCGCATGATGCGTTCATAGGCGGATTCTTTGGTAGCGTGGGGAACCGCCCCTTCGCCTTGCGGCGCGTGGAGGTCTGCAAAACGGAAGGTCGTCAGGGTTACGCCGATTGTAAGGAGGACAATCAAGGCGATGTGAGAGAGCTTCATGGCGTTTCTCCGGCAAGGATATGCGTTATTAATGGCAAAAATTTATGGTTATTGGAAGCCCCCTGCGGGTTGTGCCAACGCACCCCAAGGTTGGACGGGATAAAAGAACAGGTCTGGGCTGGTGGTGTATTTGCCGATGATCTTTTCGACAACGCCAGAGGCGAGCATGGCGCGGAGGGTTGTGTCGAGCATGTTTTTCAAAGACTCTTCGCCTACGGCAACACTTAAACCGCCAGAGTTTTGCATACGCAAATAAGCCCCCACCACGCGCCTGAGCTTGCCCGGATTATGGGCGAGAAACGCCTCGGCGGTCGATGGCGCTGTCGTCGTGATGTCGGCTTTGCCAAGCGCTACTTGCAGGAGAACCTGCGATACGTCCGTCAGGTTTGGCATGGAGACCGATTGCGCCTTGGGGAATTTCTCTGCTTTTAGAGATTGAGAAAACTCGCCTTCCAAATACGCGAATTTAATCGAGGGATCGTTGATTTTTTCGTAATTCCTGTCGAACCGCGTATCGTCGGCACGGACATAGGCGTAAAAGGGGACATAGATGATGGGTATCGTGAATTCCGTTGCCCTCGCCCGTCCGGGCGTTTGATTGAAAGGGAAACACATAACGTCATAGCGGCGCGATTTAAGCCCGTCGAAAGCGTTAGCGAGAGCCACTTCTTCCGTCCATTCGATCTTAAGGCTTAGTTGCTTGCCGATTTCTTCTACAAAATCGTAATAGACGCCCGAAAGTGCGTTGGTGTTCGGATCGCGTTCAAAAAATATCGGATAAAGAGCGTAGCCGCACCGAAGAGTGCCTGTTCGCATTACGCGTTCATAAGCGGTTTCCGTGCTAGCAGGAGGCAACACACTTTCGCTCCGCGGTGCATGATGCTCCACAAAACCAACTGTTGCCAATGTCACAACGATTGTAATTGCGACGATAAGAAGGACGGAAGATGCTTTCACATCATGATTCCTTTGTGCTGAATAGCATAATTATGCACGAATTGAGGCCTGAGTATAGGGGCGGCCACCCCGCCCAGAAACGCTGTGCAAAAGATTTATTCCATGTTAAGTTTTTGAGAATGTTCGAATCTCTTCCGGTTTTTGGTTTTTCATGTCTTTTTTGTTCATTCAGCTTTTGACTGGGCTATCTTCGGCTGCAGTTTTGTTTTTGGTCGCCAGCGGGCTGAGCCTGATTTTCGGCGTGACTCGCATTCTGAATTTCGCGCATGGCAGCCTTTATATGTTGGGCGCCTATCTTGCTTATACGATGACGCAGTGGCTGGGCGGCGAGGGCTTGAATTTCTGGCTGTCTCTTTTTCTGGCTGCCGTCAGCACTGGCGTTATCGGCGCGGCGATCGAGATGCTGATTTTGCGGCGCGTGTATCATGTGCCGGAGCTGTTTCAGCTTTTGGCAACTTTTGCGATTGTGCTGATCGCGCAGGATGTGACGTTACACACATGGGGGCCGGAGGATTTGATGGGGCCGCAAGCGCCCGGTCTATCGGGTTCCATTTCCTTGCTCGGCAAACCGTTTCCCAGTTACGATTTGTTTCTGATCGGTTTTGCTCTTGTGGTGCTGGCGGGGCTTTATGCGCTTTTGAATAAGACGCATTTTGGCGTTCTGGTGCGGGCGGCGACGGAAGATCGGGAAATGGTCGCCAACCTTGGCACCAATCAGAAATGGCTGTTTACGGGCGTTTTCGCTTTGGGCAGTTTTCTGGCAGGGTTAGGCGGCGCGTTGCAGTTGCCCCGCGAGAGCGTCAGTTTGACGATGGATATATCGATGATTATCGACGCCTTTGTGGTCGTGGTGATTGGCGGCATGGGAAGTTTGCGAGGCGCGGCTTTGGCGTCGATTATTGTGGGAGTCGTACAGGCTTTCGGCATTTTGATCTTTCCCCAGATTACGCTCGTGCTGCTGTTTCTGATTATGGCGATTGTGCTGGTGTTTAAACCCTATGGGTTATTCGGCAGCGTTGAGGATATGACGGTGGACAAAACTCAACTTAGTACGGGGGCATTGAAACCTCCTTCGCGGCACATGAATTATGTGTGGCTAGTCATGGGAGCCGCATTGCTTGCGCTGCCTTTGGTCGTCAATAGCTACGGGCTTGTTCTGGCAAGCGAGATGATTATTCTCGCCCTGTTTGCGGCATCGCTGCATTTTATCATGGGGCCAGGCGGCATAGGCGTTTTCGGGCATGCGCTTTATTTCGGTCTTGGAGCCTATGCCGTCGCCTTGATGACAAAATATTTGGCGGTGTCGATGCCGGTGGCTTTGCTGGCGGCTCCCATCGCTGCGGTTTTGGGCGCGTTGGTCTTTGGGTGGTTTTGCGTGCGGAGTCAGGGGATTTATCTGGCTATGCTGACCTTTGCTTTTGCGCAGATGGTCTGGGCGGTTGCTTTTCAATGGTATGGCGTGACGGGCGGCGATAATGGGCTGCTGGGCATCTGGCCTTCGCAATGGGCGAGCAATAAAGCGGCGTTTTATTATTTTGTTCTCGCTTTGAGCGGAGCGTCTATTTTCATCTTGCGGCATATGATTTTTTCGCCTTATGGCTATTCCCTGCGCGCCGTGCGCGATCAGGCCAAACGCGCCGAGGCCATTGGGTTAAATGCCCGCGTTTTACAATGGATGGGGTTGGGGCTGGCGGGAGCTTTCGCAGGGCTGGCGGGAGGCTTGTTCGTTTATAGCAAGGGCAGCGTGTTTCCAACGACACTCGATATAAACACGACGCTTGATGCTTTTGTGATGACGCTAATCGGCGGGCTGAATTCGCTTTCCGGCCCCTTGGTCGGCAGCGTTGTTTACACATGGCTGAAAAGCGAGATCAGCCGCCAAACGGAGTTGTGGCGGCTTGTCCTCGGCGTGATTATCCTGTCCATCGTCATCTTTTTCCCGCAAGGGATCGTCGGCTCGTTCAACCAATGGCTTACCAAGAGAAAAGGAGAAATCGCATGAGAAAGATTTTATTATGCGCCGCTGTTCTGCTGGGGATTCTTGCGCATACCGCCGTGGCGGCGGACGCCAAAAAACCAATTAAGATCGGGTATATCAACGCGCATACAGCCGTCGCGTTTATGGTTCAATCCAACAGTCAAGGGATGCAATTCGCCATCGACGAAATCAACGCCAAAGGCGGCGTTTTAGGCCGACCGCTTGAGCTTGTCAGCCGCGACAGCAAGGGGGATCCAGGCGAGGCCGTGCGTTTGGCGGAAGAACTGCGCACACGAGATAACGTCGATGTGCTTATCAACTGCGATTTTTCTAGCGCTTCAATAGCCGTAGGCGGATGGGCCAAACAAAACCATGTGCCTTTTGTCGTGACGGGATCCGAGCCGGATAGCATCCTCTGGCAAAATGGCAACGATTATATAGCGCGGTCGAATCCGGGTGGCTATGCGTGGGTTTCCGGAAGCCTACAAAAAGCTACTGAAGTTTTTGGCGACCGGCTAAAAAACAAACGCTGGGTTTCTATCGCGCCGAGCATAGAATTCGGGCATGCTGTCGTACAATCGGCTCATGATCAGGCCGCTGCCAGAGGGTTAAACCCCACATGGGTCGCCGAGCAGTGGCCTGCCTATGACAAGCTTTCCGCAGGGCCAACGATTGCGACTTTGGAACGCGCCAATCCCGATATTGTTTTTGCCGCCCTGTTCGGCACGGATGTCGTGAAATTCATCCGCGAGGCCAGAAAGCGCGATTTTATCAAAGACCGTATTTTTATCTTTCCCTCACTGGGAGTGCCGGAACATTTCGACATGTTGGGCGCGGAAATGCCCAAAGGTTGGGTGACGATTGGATTCCCTTATGACGAGATTAAACTGAAAAAACCCGCGCTGGCGGATTTTATGCAGCGTTATGAGGCTGCCTATCATGAGTCCGTGAAGACTTATCTTGTGACGGGCTATGACGGGATCAAGATTTTCGCCGCCGCAATTGAAAAGGCCGGATCGACGGATCCTGAAAAGATACGCGTCGCGTTCGACGATTTGCGCTTCAACACACCTTACGGGGAACAGACATTGCGCAAGATCGACCATCAGGCAACCATTCCTTTTTGGGTCGGGGTTTCTGACGTTGTCGACGGCAAGCCGAAAATCAGCAATTGGACGGAGTTCAATGTCGGCGATAATTCTCCGCCCGACGATGTTATCCTGAAGCTGCGCAGCGGCAAATGAGCGACGCGTTTTCTCCCCCCCTGCTCTCCGTCTCCGGCCTCCGCAAATCTTTTGGCGGCGTGCAGGCGGTGGGGGGCGTGGCATTCGATGTGCGGTTGGGGCAGATCGTCGCGTTGATCGGTGCGAACGGCGCGGGAAAAACGACGACCTTCAACTGTATCAACGGGCAAATGCCGCCCGATGGCGGCAAGGTGATCTATAATCCCGCAGCATTGACTACGGAGGAACGCATCCGTTTGGAACGGGAGGGCGAGTTGTCCAAAACGGATACTCCCTTGCCACGCGACATTACGGGGCGTTCGCCGCGCAGAATTGCGCGGCTTGGCATTGGGCGCACGTTTCAGATTACAGCGACCTTTGCCAGCATGACGGTGATCGAAAACGTTCAGATGGTTTTGATTGCGCAACGCAAGCTATGGAAACGTCTGTGGGGCTTCGCAGGAAAATTGTTCCGCGACGAGGCGATGGCGCTTTTAGAAACGGTCGGATTAAGCGCACAAGCCGAACGGCATACCGCTACGCTGGCCTATGGCGATTTGAAACGGCTGGAGCTGGCGATGGCTTTGGCGAATGGCCCAAAATTGCTGTTGATGGACGAACCGACTGCGGGCATGGGCGTCGAGGAACGCGACTCCCTGATGCGGCTTGTCCACAAAGTCGCCAAAAACCAGAATATCGGCATCCTGTTCACCGAGCACGATATGGACGCGGTGTTCAACTATGCCGATTGGATTATCGTTCTCCACCGGGGCCAGATCATCGCCCGCGGCAACGCCGAAACCATTAAGGCTCATCCGCAAGTTCGTGAAGTTTATTTGGGAAAGGAAAATCCATGATGCGTAAGATGTCTTTGTCCGTCTTTTTTCTGTCGTTCCTTCTTATTCAACCCCCGCACGTCTTGGCGGCAGAACCGATCACAATTTTGGATATTTCAAGCTATACCGCTGGCGCCGCCTTTACGGCTCCCACACGGCAAGGCCTCGACATGGCGGAGGAAGAAATCAATGCCGCAGGAGGTGTTCTTGGTCGTTTGATCCGTTTCGAGCATCAAGACGATACGGGAAATCCCGAACAAGCTATTACGAAGTTGCAGCAATTTCTTTTGCAAGAAAAGCCGATTCTGTTCACGGGCTGTAATTTTGCGAATATCGAACTCGCTTTTTCGGCTTTTGCGAAACAGAATAAGGTTCTTCAAGTTTCGGCCTGCACCAACAGTGATGATTCAGTCTGGAAACAAGGGCACGATCATACGTTTCGTGGCGCTGGGCCTTTGCTTTATAGTTTTAACTGGATGCTTGCTGAACGTGCGGCGCAAAGCCACAAGGTTAAATGGGCTTCGGTCAATCATAGCTATGCGTGGGGCCAGCAAAATCTGGCCGCCTTTAAGGAAAACCTCGCCCGTTATCAGAAGGATATTCAATGGGGCGAGGAACAGTGGGTTCCCGTCGGCAAGATCAATGCTGGCAGCGTCGTCAACGCCATTCTGAAAAGCGGGGTGGAGGCGGTTTATACCTCCCTGTGGGGCAGCGATCTGTCGCAATTCCTGCGCGAGGCGAAGAAGCGCGGTTTGTCGGATAAAGTTCTAATCGTCGGTGACAATATCGGTCGCCCCGAATTTATGGAGCAAATGAAGGGTGGGATGCCCACGGGAATGATTACGAATGGCGTTCTGCCTTTCGAAAACCCCGTCACCCCCGCCATGAAGGAATTTGCCGTACGCTATCAAAAGAAATACGGGCAACACGTGCGTTATGCGGCGCTGCAATCCTATCTTGCAGCACAAGTTATCGCCGAGGCGATACGCAAGGCCGGATCGACGGATACCGATGCGCTTATCGCTGCGCTTAAAGGTTTGCGCTTCGACAGCATCTATGGCGCGTTAAGCCTTCGTTCCCAAGACAATGTGCCGACCAACGGCATTTGGGTGGGAGAAACAGCCATCAAAGACGGCAAGCCTGTTCTTATCAACGTCGAATACAAAGACGGGAATCCCTATTTTCCTTCTGATTCCTACATCCAGAGTCTACGCAAACCCTAAGGCGCTCCATGCGTTTATCCGCCGCCCTTTTTGCGCTTTTGCTTTCGGTTTCTCCTGCTTGGGCTGGGGATCAATCGGCAACGCCCCCTAGCACCATCAAAATCGGCGATATTGCCAGCTATACAGGCTGGGCAAATTATGCGGAGCCTTATCGCAAGGGATGGCAACTGGCACTTAAAGAAGTCAATCAAGAGGGGGGCGTTTTGGGGCGCCCCCTTGAAGTCGTTTCCCGCGACGATCATGGCAGCCCGTCAGATACCAGCCTTCTTGTGCAGGAAATGGTAGGAGATCAGGATGTCAGCGTTATTCTTGGCAGCATGGCGTCCAATGTCACGCTTGCTTTGTCGCAGGAGTGTCTTAAGAACCATATTCCCTGTGTCGCGCCTTATGGAGCCGCTGATCGGCTTTTATGGGCTGACGGACATCCTTACATTTTTCGCTTGATCCCTTCGTCTACGGCTCTGGCGCGGATCATGTTTGACCAAATTAAGAATTCTCCCAAAAAACGATGGGCGATTGTCTCGGCGCAATATGAGTTCGGGCAAAACATGGTCAGAATTATTCACGAAGAAATTAAACGTCTGCGTCCCGATATTGAAATCGTCTCGGAGCAATGGGTTCCGTGGAAAAAGATCCAAGCCGGTGCCGTCATTAACGCCTTAAACTCCGCCAAGCCGGAAGGGATTTTTCTTTGTCTTGTTACCCCCGATCTTGCCCCCTTTGTGCGCGAGGGTATCAAGCGAAAGGCGTTTGATAATGTCCAAGTCGTCAGTTACGTTCTTCAACGTCAGGATGTGGGCGAACTTTACGACATTTTTCCGCAAGGATGGGTCGGCTTCGGGTACGACTCGCACCATATCGAAGGGCCGCCACAACACAAGGTTTTTGTGGATGCCTATCGCCGCGAATATGGGGAATATCCCGACGACGCCTCGGCGCGGGGCTATACGCTTATCAAGCTTGTGGCAACGGCTATCAAAAAAGCCGGAACGCCGGAACGCGAGGCCGTTAAGGATGCTTTGACTGGGCTGCCATTCGACACGCCTTTTGGGACGACTTCTTTTCGCCTCATGGACAATCAAGCGCATATGGGAGTCTGGTCGGGGGAAGTGGCGAAGGACGATCACGGCAAAACCTATATGAAGAACACGGCCTATATTTCGGGAGAATCCTTCTGGCCGCGCCCCGACGACACAATGCCAACGCAACTTGAAACGAGGTAAACCTATGCGTTTATCCGCCGTCTTTTTTGCGTTTTTGCTTTTGGTTTCTTCCGCATGGGCTGGGGAACGGGCAGCAACACCACATTCCCCTATTAAGATCGGCGAGTTGTTCTGCTATACCGCTTGCGCCGATCATGCCCAATCTTGGCGTCATGGATGGCAGCTGGCTTTAGATGAGATTAACAAAGCAGGTGGAGTGCTGGGGAATCCTCTTGAGGTTCTTTCGCGGGATGATAAGGGGACGCCTGATGAAACGATTAGAAGCCTTGAAGAACTTTATGGTCGTGACCGGGCAAGGATTTTCTTCGGTACGCTTTTCAGTCACACCAGCCTTGCGGCAAGCGATTTTTCCAAACGGAATCGCGTTCTGTTCGTCAAAGGCTTTGATGGCAGCAATACGCTGACAGAACGGATGGGGCATGATTTATTTTTCCAGTTTGGGCCTTCGACGCGGGTTTTGATTGGGCCTTTGGCGGAAAAGGCCGCCGCTTCGGGGAAAAAAAGATGGGCTTTCGTTGCTCCCGATTATGAAACGGGACGTATCTTTGTTGAACAATTTCAACGCGCATTGAAAGACCTCAATCCGAATGTCGAATTTGTTGAAACGCAATGGTTTCCTTTAGGAAAATTGAACGCGGGCTTAGTAACGCAAACCATCGCCCACAGCAATCCTGATGGCATCTTCGCGGTTGCCATGTCGGGCGATTACGCTCGCTTTGTCCGCGAAGGGAACAAGCGCAAATTATTCGATAACCGTATGGTCGTGGGGCCTCTTGCAGGAGATGGAAGTTATATCAAACCTCTTGGCAAGGAGGCACCCGTCGGCTGGCTTTCCGCGCAAGGGTATCCCGTTGAACAGATTACTGACCCCGTGCACAAAAAGTTTATTGATCGCTACAATGAGATGTTTGGCTCCTTGCCGGATCTTCCCGCTTTCTATGCCTACAGCACGTTAAAGGTTCTAGCCGATGCCATCAATGCTGCAAGCACCGATGATCCTCAGAAAGTGGCGGAGGTGATGCGGCAAAGACAATTCTCGATTCCTGATGGTATTCTGACTTTTCGCCGTGACAACATTTCGAATCGTGGAACATGGGTAGGGACGACAGGGTTTTATAATGGCGTTCCTACCATCCTGAACCCAGAATATATTAAACCGGACAAATATCTTCTCTCTGTCGAAGAAGTCTTAATAGTGAGAGGAGAACAGAATTAAATGCTGAAAGGATGCCTCATGCGCTTATCCGTTGTCATTTTAACGTTTATAATTTTTGTTTCTTCAGCTTGGGCTGGGGAACAGTCGACGACACCCCCTGCCCCGATAAAGATTGGAGATATTGCCAGCTATACGGGCTGGGCAAATTATGCGGAGCCTTATCGCAAGGGGTGGAAATTGGGGCTTAAGGAAATCAATCAAGGAGGCGGCGTTTTAGGGCGTCCTCTTGAGGTTGTGTCGCGCGACGATCATGGGAGCCCGTCAGATACCAGCCTTCTTGTGCAGGATCTTGTGGAGGATAAGGATATCAGCCTTATTCTTGGCAGCATAACGACCCATGTTACTCTGGCGATGTCGCAGGCATGTTTGAAGAACCGTATTCCCTGTATTACGCCTTATGCGCCCGCTGACCGTCTACTATGGGACGATGGACATCCTTACATTTTTCGTTTGATGCCGTCGGCGACGGTGCTGGGACGGGTTATGATCGATCAGATCAAAGACTCGCCACGGAAACGCTGGGCGATTGTCGCGCCGCAGTTCGAGTTCGGTCAGAACATGGTCAAAATTTTTCATGAAGAAATAAAGCGTCTGCGTCCCGATATTGAGATCGTTTCCGAACAATGGGTTCCTTTAAAAAAGATTCAAGCAGGAGCCGTGATAAACGCCTTGAATGCCTCAAGGCCTGAAGGGATTCTTATTTGCATATTCAACCCTGATCTCGGCGCTTTCGTGCGCGAGGGAGAACAGCGAAAGGCCTTTGATAATGTGCAGGTCGTCACATACGTTCTTGGACGTCAAGATGTGGGCGAGCTTTACGATAGTTTTCCCAAAGGCTGGGTCGGTTTTTCTTACGATTCCGAACATATCTCAAACCCGTCGCCCCAACATAAAGCCTTTATAGACGCCTATCGCCGCGAATACGGCGAATATCCCGACGATGCTTCAGCCAAAGGCTATACGATTATCAAGCTTGTGGCGACTGCGCTCAAGAAGGCGGGAACGACAGACCGCGAGGCCGTTCGGGCGGCACTGGCAGGGATTACTTTCGAAACCACCTTCGGAACGGCGACTTTACGCCGCCTCGACCACCAATCGACTATGGGGTCATGGTTCGGAGAAGTCGACAAAGACGATCACGGAAAAACTTTCATCAAAAACTCACGGCATATTACCGGGGAAACCTATTGGCCGCGCTCCGACGACAAGCTTCCGGCACAACTTGAAACAAGGTGACCTTATGCGTTTTTTGATCGCTTTTTTCGTTTTTTTGCTGTCGGCTGTCCCTACATGGGCAACGGCATCCCCTTCCCCTATAAGAATCGGCGATATTGCCAGCTATACGGGATGGGCGAGTTATACAGAGCCGTATCGCAAGGGCTGGCAGTTGGCGATTAAAGAGATCAATCAGGAAGGCGGTGTTCTGGGTCGTCCCTTGGAGGTTGTATCACGGGACGATCATGGTCGCCCTGGCGACACCAACCTTCTTGTACAGGAACTTACAGACGATAAGGATGTCAGCGTAATTATGGGCAGCATCGCGGGGCACGTTACGATGGCGCTGTCGCAAGAATGCCTGAAGCACCGCATTGCTTGTCTTGCGCCTTATGCCAACGCTGATCGTCTGTTATGGGAAGATGGGCACCCTTACATTTTCCGCCTTATGCCGTCGCTTACAGCTATAGGACGCATTTTGGTCGATCGGATTAAGAATTCACCAAGAAAGCGCTGGGCTATCGTCGCGCCGCAATACATTTTCGGGCAAAATCTCGTATCCTCCTTTCACGAGGAAATCAAACGTCTGCGCCCCGATATTGAAATCGTCTCGGAACAATGGGTTCCTTTGAATAAAATTCAGGCGGGAGCGGTCATCAACGCCTTGAGCGCCGCAAGGCCCGAAGGCATTTTGCTTTGTCTTGTCAATGCCGATCTCTCTCCCTTTGTCCGCGAGGGGATCAAGCGGCATGCTTTTGAAAACGTTCAGGTCGTTAGCTACACCCTAGCGCGGGAGGATTCGGGGGAGTTGTATGATATATTTCCCAAGGGCTGGATAGGTTTTTCCTATGATCCCGAGCATCTTGCTAATCTATCCACTCAACACAAGGCTTTTGTGGAGGCTTATCGGCACGAATACGGAGAGTATCCTCAGGACGCAGCGGCAAGGGGATATTCGCTTATCAAGATCATGGAGGCCGCGTTGAAAAAGGCTGGCTCAGCGGAACGCGAAGCCGTCAAGAATGCGCTGACGGGATTGACCTTTGAAACGCCGTTTGGAACGTCTTCTTTCCGTCGCCTCGACAACCAAGCAACTATGGGCATGTGGTTAGGAGAAGTGGCAAAAGACGATCAAGGAAAAACTTTTATGATAAACTCCACTTATATTACAGGCGATTCCTACTGGCCTCGCCCCGACGATAAACTTCCCGCACGACTAGAAACCAACCAACCCCCGCACTAACCATGTTGACTCTTTCCGACGTTAATACGCATTACGGACAAGCCCATATTCTGCGCGACGTGTCATTGCATGTCGGGGCTGGGGAAGTTGTGGCGTTATTGGGGAGAAACGGCGCAGGGAAGTCGACGACGATGAAGGCGGTTATCGGCATGGTGGAGGCGAGTTCTGGCAGCATTCATTACCGCGATCAGGATTTGCGCAAGTTAAAGAATTATCAGCGGGCGCGGTTGGGTATCGGCTTTGTGCCTGAAGGGCGGCGCATTTTCAAAAAGCTGACGGTTTTGGAAAATCTGGCTTCGGGACGCAAACCGGCACGTCAAGGGCAGGAACCGTGGACTGTTGAGCGCGCCTTTGTTTTCTTTCCTAAGCTTGTGGAGCTTCAAGATCGTTTGGGGGGTCAGCTTTCAGGTGGCGAACAGCAAATGCTGACGGTTGCGCGGACGCTCATGACCAATCCCGATTGTCTGTTATTGGATGAGCCGACAGAAGGATTGGCCCCCGTTGTCGTCGAGGCCGTCACGGCAGGAATCAAGCATTTGAAAGATCAAGGCATTGCTATTCTTTTGTCGGAACAGAACCGCCATACGGCTGCCGCTTTGGCGGATCGCATTTATGTTTTGGAAAAGGGACAGATTATTTATGCAGGGGCGTTGGGGGCTATGTCGGCGCAAGCGCATAATACGTTGGGGTGGTAAAGGCCACCTGAAGCCCCTATTACGCGGGCATAGGCTCGGCATTGGCGAAGGGCAGGTTCGCGGGGTGTACGAAGGGGAGGACGAGGGAGACTTTGGCCTCGCCGGACTCCGCGTGTGAATTAACGGAAACATCTTGCGCGGCTTTGTGCCAATAGGGGCTGTCGGCGACAGGGTGCGATCTGACTTCAAAATGGGATTTTGTCTCGTTGCCTAGGCGGGGTTCGAGGACGACTTTCGTCGCATCGCCATGTTCATTAAAGCTTACCCTTTCGACGCAAGGCGTAGTTGGGTCGCCGCAGGGGCCTTTGATAAAAATTTGGCTGCTTTGATCGCAAGGCGCACCGCATAGGCCTGTTGTGCAGGGATCGACTGGCGGAGGCGGTGCAATGTGAAGGGGCCATGCGATAGGCACGACTTGCGGCGGCGTCGGTGGTGGCGGGGGCAAGGGAAGCGGCGCTTTCTCGATCATCGGCATTACGGGCTTGGCATGCACAATATGTTTCGCGTGCTTGATATGTCTGACGTGTTTGACCTTGGCAATATGGCGGCAGGGATCGACGGGATGGCATGGATCAAGAGGAGCGGCTGTTGGGGTTACTGGAGGAAGCACGGGCGGAGGAGCGCCCTGTGTTTCGAGTATTGTGGACGTTGTCGGCCCTGTAACGACAACGCAGTGAATGGGCTCTATCGGGGCAGCGGGAATAAGTACGGGAGATGATGATGCTGGCGTTAACGTAAAGGGCTTATAGGTCATTCTCTCCGCCACGCCTATTGGGGCGGCGATGGAATTATGCGCGCTGAAAAGGTCGGAGGCGACGATGCCAAGTATGCCGCCCATAGCGCCGAAGGCAGCGCCTTGGAAAACAAGGTTGCTCCATCCTATCTTGGACATTTCTCCATGCGATGCGCCGTATTCTTTGACGCAGGCATGAATGATTCCGGCGGCGACTCCGGCGGTTGTTCCGACGGCGAGGCTACCTGCTCTGGCGATGAGCGCACCTGCATTGGTTGCGCAGCCGCCTATAAGGCCGCCGAACAGGCCTATAATGGCGCTTTCCAGCAAGGCGCGGTTGCAGTATTTTTCTTTTTCATGGCCTTGCGCCGCATGTGTATTGCGGTAGAGCATGCGGATAAGGTGGACGATGATGCCTGCGGAGAGTCCGGCTCCTGCGCAAGCGACAAATCCTGTGATCGTGGAGGAAAGGTGCTGCGTGGAGGATAGCGTCGATAGAAGCGCCAATCTGGTCGCCACGCGCGTAGCCACGCCAAAGACGACGCCAAGCCAAAATTCGGGAGAGGTTGCCTGCGCCCATAGGCGATCTTTGATGATGGGCGCGTAGTCGCTTTGTATAATTTTGGCGATGACGGGTTTCAGAATTGCGGAAAAGTTTTGCCATGCTTTGTTAATCAAAGCTGCGGGAATATCGCGGAACAGGGAGAGGGTTGGAAAAGAGGAGGCGTCGCCTTGCGGCAGGTTGTCCCAACGGGGATAGTCTTGGTCATTATCTCGTTCTGGCCTTAAAACGGGATAAGCTTCTTCGCTGTTTTGTTTTTGACAAAGCATTGAGACTTCCTTGTTTTTTATACACCCCAACTCCTCCCTCAAGGGGAGGGGAATTTTATGGCTCACGCTTTAATCGCCGCCATAGAATGGAACCCGTTCCCCCTGCCCTGTTCTGCTCGTAGCGGAAGCGCTGTTCCATGACCAAGCTGAAGAGTTTTCCCCACGCCGATTCCAAGAATCATCTTTGTTATGGGACATTCCGTTGTCGTTTCCTGAATTACGTCCGTCATGTTGCGACGGGGAGGCGTCGGAGAAGTTTCTGTGCTGATCCAGATTGCCTTCCCTGTTGTGGGGCACTCCGTTGTCATTCAAGGACTCTCGTCCGTTTCTGTCATGTTGCGGTGGAGGAGAGTCGGAGAAGTTTCTGTGCTGATCTAGGTTGCCTTCTCGGTTATGGGGAAATCCTCGGTCGTCGGTTGGATTGCGTGGGTGATTATCGGGGTGTTGAGGGGCTGCGTTTGAAAAACGGTTTGCGTTGTCCCGATCATAGCCGCCTCTTCCCTCAATCCCGCCACCGTTGCCGTGTCTGGAGGATTGCTGCGAGACGGTGGAGTTTTGGGTTATATTGGAGCCTAACTTGCCTTCTCCGGCGGCGATTCCGTAATCCATGACGCCGACGCCGGTCATGACGGCTCCGGCACCGATGGTGGTTGTGCCAAGAACGCCGGTTACTTGGCGCAGGACGCTGGGTTCGGTGACGACGGCGCTGAGCTTCGCGCAAGTGACGCATGTCGGCGGTTTCGCGTTTTCATAAAGCGCGGTCGCGTTGGCGTGCATGGAGGAACCATAGGTCTGATAACCCGCCATGACGGGTTCGCCCTTTGCCGTCGTTACCATCGTGCCATCGGGATATTGCAAGGGCAGCATAACCGCGCGAGGCTCGCCGCAAGCGACAAGCGCACTCGCCATGCCGCAGGAGACCAAAATTAGGAGGAAAGAATGCTTGATAGGCATGAAACATCCCCTTTCTGCCAGAAATGACAATGAATCAGGGAGGATAGAGACCCGATTGATTACGGGTAGCGCGGTTTTATGAAAGCGTTTTGATGTTGATCAAAAAATTGTGGGGAGGGTTAGGGAGGGGGGAGTTCCACAAGGGCGATGTTTGTTGATTATGTGTTGAGTTGTAGCAAGATCAAGGACGGAAAACAAACGCCAACTCCAGTCGCTCTCCCCCCTCCCTAACCCTCCCCGCGAGGGGGAGGGAATTGGGGGGATGGGAAATTATTTTGCGGGGGAGAGACAGCCGCTGTCGCCCAAGAAGGTAACGCGCAATAATTTGAGGCGTGAAAAAGCAAAGTCGATGGGAGTCGTGGGGGTTATTTCCGGCGCGGTTATCGATCCTATGCGGAAATGGCATTTGGGCCATTTGGCGGAAAGATCGGCGTTCATCTTGATAGCTTTATCAATCCCCTTTTCAACCGCGTCGTTTGGAAGGTTAAATTGCATAGG
>CAIXLI010000114.1 GCA_903920205.1 uncultured Pseudomonadota bacterium | reverse complement strand
TGAAGAACTCGTGTCCGCCTTGCATGGCGGTTACGATGCCATCACGAAACTGGATGAACGCTTTTCATTTCTGTCGACCTCGCAAGCGCAAGCCATCCATGATTTTGAGGAAAGCGGCCAAAAAGCCCAAGCCTTCAATGTTGCCATAGGCGCCTTACAAGCGAAATTCGGGCCGCTTGTCACAGACGGGCTTACACCGCTTCAAACGGGTCTCAATGATCTGAAAGATGCATGGTACGGCCTTGGCCGCGCTATCAGCGATAGTAGCTGGCTCAACAGCTTTAATACGCAGCTCGGCCATGTGTTAAGCGGCCTTGGCATTCTGATCGACAGGCTGCATGGTGCGAAAACCGCAGCCTCTGGCTTTCAAGCGAATTTTTCCGTGCCGTCCGCCGGAACACCCGTATCAAGTAACAACGGCGCGGAACAGTTGCGCATCTTGCGCGAAATTCAGGATGAGAATTTCAAACTTAAAGCCGACGATGCCGAGCGCGGGCGCATCAAGCAGGAATTGGCGCGCGATGAAGAAGCCCTAAAAACGGCAACCGGCGGCGAAGCGTCGATTATTCAGGACAACATCGCTTTGCTGCAGCGCCAACAGCGCGAGGTGAATAACCGCCAAGGCTCCGTTCAAATTCAGGCATTACGCGACCAGCTTGAACAAGAACTGGTTGCGCGGCGCCTGGTCGGCGACCAGGAGAAGCAATACGAACTGCAGTTCTGGCAGGAGCATCTCGACCAGGTACAGACGGGATCGAAAGCGGAACTCCAGATCCGCAAACAAATCGCATCCGACCAGCATGAACTGGACACCAAGTCGCTGGCCGACGAGTGGCAGAATTTCTCGGAAAACATACGTCTCAAGATCGAGGCGTCGAAAAGCAATGTCACGCAGCAGATCGCGCTTGCCGATCAATGGGTGAAAGAAGGCCAGTCGCTCTACGGCGACGACATCAAGAATTATAAAAACGCGCTCGACGAAAAGACGCGGCTCTTGCAACAGCAAATTCAGAACGACCGCAAAATCCGTGAGATCGCCTTAGCCAGTCGCGCCGAAATCGCCAAGATCGATCTCGCGGGTACGCCAGCCCCGAAAGGCAAAGGCGGTGGGAGCATTGTTGACTCGCTGTTTGGTGATATCAACGGAGATCAGGCCAAATCCGACCTCGATCGCCGCATGGATGCCCTGAAAGCGGAGTTTGTCGCCAAACAGGCCGAATTCAACGATGTCATCAACGGCGGCGGCAGTTCGGCGGTTCAGATCGCCGAGGCGCAATCCAAACTTGCAGCGGCAACGGAACAATATGCGGTCGATGCGCAGAACCTGAACAAGCAAGCCGCGCAACAGGTCACACAGGCTTGGGAAAGCGCGTTTGCTCCCATCGAGCATGCGTTCGACAGTTCCATCGAAGGCATGTTGCGTGGAACGCAGACGTTGCAGGCGGGCATGCAGAAACTTGCCCAATCGATGGTGATGAGCTTTATCCAATCGGGCATAAAGAAAGCCTTCTCAGGTCTGGCATCGCAATTATCCAGCCTCACAGCTCCGGCATTTGGCGCTGGCGGTTCTATGTCGGGCATCGGCTCAGCTTTGGGAATGGGCAAAGGTGCCGTGGGTACAGGAAGCCAAACGGCGCAAACCACGGCGCTGACAGCCAATACAACCGCCTTAACGTCGCTTACGGCATCGCTTTCTGGCCATACCGCCGTGACGACTATGAATACCACGGCCATGACAGCCGGAACGGCGGCAACGACTGGCAATACTGCTTCACAAACGACCAATCTTGTCGGCAACACGCTGCAAACCGATGCGAACACGGCAGCGGTTTCAGCCAACACGGCTGTCCTCTCGACTGAATCCGCAAC
>CAIXLI010000113.1 GCA_903920205.1 uncultured Pseudomonadota bacterium | reverse complement strand
GCATATCTTGCCCAAGGGGTCTGTCCCCTATCTGCCCGATTTGGTCGCCACTCGTACTTGAGTGCCGGCCCGCCTTGTTGCCGATGTTACATTTTTCTCATATTTAAGAATAATCGAGGTGCGGGATGGCTCTAACACCTAGAGACGCTGTGATGCAAAAACGGCTTCAGGATTTGAGCGGGGCGCCGCATAATTTTGGGAAAGCGGCATGCGCTTGGCTGGATAGGGGCGGCGAGCCGGAAACGTTGATCGTTCCCATGCAATCCGTTCTCAGGAGTCCGCCAGACGATCAGGAAGATGCCGATTGTGAAAAAAGCCGCCGCACAAAGCTGGGCGAGCATTTGTGCAATGTCGGTTTTATCCAGTTACTCAATCACCCGCGCGTTCAAGAAAACGCGGCCTTGTGTAAGATGCTTCGTCATTTGGCGGGAAAGGTAATATCTGGCTCAAAAGAAAGGGTTCCCTTTCCTTTGTGTGTTCTGACGACGATTCAAGGGAAAGAAGTAGGCGTTTTCTGGCGTCCTTTGGGGTGCTCTGTTTCCTATGCCGTGGTGAAGAGAGGAGAAATTTCCGTTTTGAAGGATGTGGAAATCGTAGGGTATCCCGGCGATGTTGTGGCGCGGATGGCGAAACGGTTATTTATGCGACAGTCACGCATCATGACGCGCCACGCTAGACCGCAGGTGCGGGCTATCTGCAATCCTGCCTTCTATGCTGCCAAAACGATAGGACGGGAGTTCGGCTTCGGCCTCACAACGCCGCAAAATCGCCCTGAAACCGTTCATTTAGAGGCATTCCGGCAACCTTCACTGCCCTAGATTTATGCGGTGGATTTTTAAAACGGAAAATGCAAAGTTACCGCTTTCCAAAGGGGAGGGTGCTTTCTCTTCCTGACAAGAAAATCCGCGTAGTCCGCAAAGGATGTTTTTTCGGGCGTGAATCGCTGGACTACCAAAGACATAGAGCGTGATCGTTTGGCCTTTGTTAAGGAGGTGAGCGGTTAGGCTCTAGCGGGCGTGGCGGAACTGGTAGACGCGCTGGATTTAGGTTCCAGTGACCACAAGTCGTATGGGTTCAAGTCCCTTCGCCCGCACCACTTCTCAAGCGCTGCGCGTTTGAGGAGCATAGTGAAGATTTAGACGATACAACGAACAAGGAAAAAACGGATCATGGCTCAAGTTAAGGTGCTTAAAGAAGAAGGTTTGAAACACGAATTCTCGATCACTGTGCCTAAGCAGGTGGTCGATGAACAAAGGCAACTGCGTCTGGTCGAAATTGGCAAGACGGCGAAATTGCCGGGCTTCCGTCCGGGCAAAGTGCCGATGAACGTGATCGAACAGCGCCACGGCGAAGAAGCCCGCGCTGAAGCTTTGGACAAGGCCATTTCCGATGCGGCGGAATCGACCCTCTCCGAACGTAAATTGCGCCCCGCGATGCAGCCCAAGATCGACTTGGTCACATTTGCCGAAGACAAGGATCTGGAATTCACGCTGGCGGTCGAAGTGCTGCCGGAAGTCAAAGTCGGCGATTTCGGCGCGATTGCGCTGGAACGTCTTGTGGCCGAAGTCGAGGCTGCTAAGGTCGATGAAACGATCACCAACTTTTCCAAGAGAATGCGCCAGTCCGACATCGTGACCGAAGCACGCGCCGCCAAGATGGGCGATGTCGTCGTGATTGATTACGACGGTAGCGTCGACGGAGAAAAGCGTCCGGGCATGAAGGGCGAGGATCATCATTTGGAACTTGGCTCCAAGACCTTTATCGACACGTTCGAAGAACAATTGGTGGGCAGCAAGGTCGGCGACAAAAAGACCATCGCTGTGACCTTCCCCGAACAATATCACGCTGTCGATCTGGCCGGTAAAAAGGCATTGTTCGATATCGAGGTCAAGGAATTGCGCCAGCATAAGCCTGTCGAACTGAACGACGAACTCGCCAAGGAAATGGGCTTTCCCGGGATCGACAAGCTGCGCGAACGCGTAAGCGCCGATATTGGCGTCGATTATCAGCGCATTAGCCGCTCGGTTATCAAGCGCGCTTTGATGGACAAACTGGCGGAAGCTTATTTGTTTGATGTGCCTAACGGCCTTTTGGAAGCCGAATTCGGCGGTATCTGGAAGCAAGTCGAAGAAGCCAAGGCCAAGGGCGAACTGCCCGAAGACGACAAGAACAAGAGCGACGACGCGTTGCGCACCGAATATCGGGGCATAGCGGAACGCCGCATCCGCCTGGGCTTGCTTTTGGCGGAAGTTGCTACGCAGAACAAGATCGAAGTGACCAGTAACGAATTGCGCACGGCCTTGATGACGGAGGCGCGTCGCTTCCCAGGGCAGGAAAAGGCCGTGTTCGAATACTATACCCAGACACAGGGCGCTATGGAACGTATCCGCGCTCCGTTGTTGGAAGAGAAGGTCGTCGATTTCATCATTGGCAAAGCCAAGGTGACGGAGAAGAAGATAACGTCGGAAGAATTGCTGGCGTTGCCGGAAGAAGAATAAAACCTTCTTTAGCGCGAGAAAAAAGCCCCCGTTCATGCGGGGGCTTTTTGTTGCTGGGGTCGATCCTTCCGTGGCTTATTCGTGCCGTTCGTTTAGTGATAGGTTACGGCGACGTCGAAGGTGGGGGCTGCTGTTGTGCCAGTTTGCTGCGTGCCGTCAACGGTAAGGGTGACACCGAGGAGAAGGGGCTTTCCAGCTCCGGGCGCTGGTTGACTGGTCAGGGCGCAAGGGGCCGCTGCTCCGCCGTTATAACTGCATGTCGCGGCAGAAGGCGTGACGCCGTTGTTCGACACATAGTGGTTGACCGAGATGTCGATGTTCTGCGTTTCCGATCCGACAATCGTCATGCTTCCCGCGTGAGTGTCTCCGCCCAGCGCAACGCCGTCATTGGTCGCTGTAATCGCGCCCGAGGGGGAAATGGTATAAACGCCGGGTTGAGATGCTTTGACAAAACCAAAGCTGACATTTGTGCCGTTCGTGAGGCTCAGCGCAGTTTCAAAACTGATGCTTGCAGACATGGTCTGCGTCGCGGCCACGGCGGCGGATATCTGCAATAATTGCAGCAAGATCACGATTATGGAAAGTAATCGCCGCTTCATTTTATTTTCCGGCACGCTAGATATAGACAAAAAATTTAAAACAAGAATCGTTCTAATTTAGCCACACACACCTATTGCTAGAACTTCTCACTATAATAGGCCGAAATTAAAAGAAAAGCAAATGAAAAAACGTCGACATATCAATCAGTTATGTAAAATTGTAGCTAACGTTTACGTTGCATTCATTGTGCGCAGCACAAAATTTCGCGGAAAATTTGAGGGTGTGAGTGCCTGATTCCCCCCCATAGGCTTGAATCCTTTACGAATTTTTAACCACGCAATCGTATGAGAAGAAACACGCAGCAGTATTTTACTGGGGTTACATCAGTATTTTGCCGCCGCTAACTTGAAAAACGGTTGCAGCGCGACTGCTGAGAAAAAGCCGGAAGTCATGTGAATCCGATCCAAACCTAGCAAAAAGGAAACTATCATGAAGATTTGTAAAAAATACCTCGCTCTGGGCTTGTTGGGCTCGGTGCTTGTCTCCGGCGGCGCCTATGCCGCTACGCAGTCTGTCACCGCGAATATGACGTTCGACTCGGCCCTGTCGCTGACCAAGAACGCCGACATTCATTTCGGTTCAGTCAAGGGATCACAAGCGGGTACCTACACAATCGATACGGCAGGGGTCGTGACGCCGAGCGCCGGTGGCGTTCTTATCGGTGGCACGCCAGCCTTCGGTCAGATTACCATTACGGGGTCGACGGGCCAAACCATTGCGGTTAGCACTGGCACCTATACGGCGGATCATGGCGTGACGCTTTCCGGCGCGACCTGCTCCTATAACAACGCTGCCGCCGTCGCTTGCGATACGCCGTTGACCGGTTTATCTGCTCCTGGCGCGGGCAAGACCCTTAAACTTGGCGTTACCGCTGTTTCTGATGGTACGGCAACGTCCGGCACGACAGCAACACCGACTTTTATCGTTACCGTCGTCTACGGCTAAGCTCAATACGCTTAAGTCATAAGATTGCAAATGAGACACAGGCAGGATAACATTCTGCCTGTGTTTTTTTGTATGCAAGGACAGGCCATGATACGCGTGAAGATAACAAAAAGAGACTGTCTTTTTGTTGGTGCGCTGTTCCTTGCGGGTATGGCGTCCTCTTCGGCATTGGCCGACAGTATTAATTTCCAGCAAATTCAGGCGCTTACTTTTCCAACCATCGCTCTTTCGGGGAGCGGCACCGTCAATTTGACCGTCAGCCCCCTGAATTCTTCCACTTCAGGAACGGGGCAAGTTATTGGTGGTTCAGCCAGTCGCGGACAATATGCCTTGTCGTTCGTGCAGGCGGGGGGAGGAAAGTCTGTCTCCATTTCTCTGGATGTCTCCGGCGCCGACACGGGAAACGCCGGTTTGACTTTGGATAGTTTCCGTGGTCTCTACAACGGAAGTTCCATCGCCAGTTTTCCGAGTTCGACCTTGCCTTTGCCTGCCAAGCATCCGTCAAACACGCCGCTCTATCTTGGCGCAACAGTCACGGCAGCGCCTTCGGTCGCGCCGGGGACTTACAATGCGAGTTTTTCGATAACCATCTTTATCCAATAGCGTGGAGAATTGCTCATGAAAAAAAGTTTGATCGCTGTCCTTGGGTTCTTTGCCTTTTTGACGATGGCCTCTGCGCAGGCGCTGGCGGGAAATGCCGGACTTTTGTTGTCTCCCACCCGTATCGTTCTTGAAAACGGAGCCAAGTACGTCACTGTGACGGTCAGAAATACTGGCGATGGAACAGGCCGCTACAAGATCGAATTAATTGACGCGACGATGGACGAAAACGGAGGCATTAAAGTCCGAGAAGACGGCAGCAAGGACGAATTTTCCGCCATCGGCTTGTTAAGTCTTTCGCCAAGCAGTATGACTTTAAGGCCCGACGAAAGTCAGGTTGTGCGGCTTCTGGTCAAAAACCAGAACGAAGCTCCTGATGGCGAATACAGATCCCATCTGCAAGTCAGGATGACGGAAAGCGATCTCGATCCCGATACAAGCAAGCCTACCGAAGGTACGGGCATCGCGATCAAATCCAAAATTACGACCATTATCCCTGTGATTATTCGCAAAGGCCAGACTGCCTATAGCCTTGTGATTGACAATGCAAAATTGTTGACGGGGGGAGGGGACAATAAGCAGGCACCCGAAGTTAAAGTGGGCGTAAGCTTTTCCGGCAACCGATCTATACTTGGCGATATCAAGGTTACGCATATCGCCGCCGATGGCAAAGAAGCTCAATTGGCCTTTCTCCAAGGCGTCGCCATCTATCGCGGCGTTGCCAAGCGCAACCAGACCGTTGCTCTGACCGTTCCCGAGGGCGTGAATGTTCGCAGTGGACGGTTGCGCGTGGACTTCCTGTCCCAAGAGAATGAGGGGAGCCATGTGCTGTCCGAAAAAGAGATTACCCCATAATCTCTAACCTCTTGAAAACACCCTAAGAAATTTCCGCCGACTCAGGCCTAAGCCATAGCCGAATCGGGGGCTGTGACGATATCATCACGCTCTCTTCTTTCGCCAAAGGAATGGCGTCTCTATGGCTTTTGTTTTCTGTTTGCATTCTGCCGTACTCATCGCGGGTACGGGGCGATGTGAACATCCTTTTCGCTTATCTGTTCCAGAGCCCTTTCTTGCGACGCGAAGGGGTAGGTGAGCGTGCGTGCCCTTTGTCCCAAAAGGCGATTGATTTATGGCGCGGCTTTGGCAGCTGCGCTCGTATTGCCGTCGTCCACGCTCAGGGCTTCCACGGAAGATCAGAAATACGCGGCGAGCCATGTCAGCGCACCTTTGGAGAAGCCGCAAGCGGAGAAGGCCGAAATCGAGAAAACGATTTTCCTTCAGCCCAAAATCAAAGACCTCCCCTCCAGCCGAAAAACCTTTGATGCGCTCGACGTCTCGGGTCAGATCTTTCTTCCCCTCAAGGACGCCGTTCAACTCCTTGAGTTTCCAATAGAATTTAATGCGGAGAACAGCGAGGCTCACGGCTCTTTCTTCGCGCCGCAGAATGGTTTTTCTTTGGACGTGGCCAAACGCGAGGTCCGTTTTGGCGATAAACACCGCGAAGTGACACGGCGGGACATACGTCGGCACGGCGATCAAATCTACATCAGCACCGAAAGCTTTGCCGAATGGTTTGGAATCAAGAGCGACATCGATCGTTCGAAATACACGCTGCATTTCACGACTGATAGACTTTTGTTCCAAGAGGCCAAGGAGGAGCGCCGGAAAAAATGGCGCATGTTAAGCACGATCAGCGCCGCCAATGATGCTGTAACTTCTCGTTCTTTCCGCGGCGATGCTGCGCCGGGGAGCGATGTCGAACTTTATCGTGACTCGGAACTTATCGCGGGGCGGGCGGCGGATCAGGCGGGGCATTATGAATTTACGGATATCCCCGTTCGTTCCGGCAAGAACGTTTTTCGCACAAGTCTTTATGATCTATATGGCGGCTACGAAGAACGCGTCGAAACCGTAACCGGTTCCGCTGCGACTGCTGTTAAAGGCTCTTTGCCGAATGCAGGCAGTACCGAGAAAGACAAGAATCGCGCGGCGTCCGATCTTGCGTCGGGCATCGCCAAACCCGCGCCCGTGGCTAGCGCGACGACAAATAACTGGGTTACGCTCAAGGTCGTTCGTGACAAGCGGACTTTGGGCGCGGTCGAAGCCTATCTTGATAAACAAAATACCTTCGTCCGGCTTAAGACCGTTCTTGGATTGCTAGGGCTTTCTTACAATCGTCAGGAGACGGCGGATACTGCAGAAATCGTTTTAAAAGACGGTTCGCGCATTTCTTTGGATTTTCAGAAACGCGATTATGTTCAGAACAACAAGCATTATTCGTTTTATTATTACGACACATACAAAAAAGAAAACGAAGTTTATGCGAACATCGAGCTTCTGAACCGCTTATTGCCGCAGACGGGTCTTGTTGTGGATTTGGGGCTGCAACAGGTCGATGTTTCAGCCGCCAATGCAGGTATTTTTGGATTTTTGAGTGGCAAGGACGAGGCGAATAAAGCCGATCTCGCTCCCGCGCCTCAGGCTGCTCCGGTGCAGCCTGTTATCATCGACGATTTGACGGGATCGCAAAGAACATCGGGGTCGCCAGTCGCGCCGCCCGAAACTTCGCCCGAAGCGAAAGACGTTTTGCATATTACCGAGAGCGACCAAGGTTCCCCCAAGACCAAGAAGGAAGCTGCTCCGCCTGAAGGCGAAAAGAAAGAAGGCGAAGAGCTTTTGATTTTGCAGCCTCGGATTAAAGACTTTGGACCAAGCGATGAATTTATCGAATCCCTCGATCTGTCGGGGCAAATCTTTCTTCCGCTGAAAGACATGATTCATTTGTTCGAGTTTCCCATTAAGGTCGATAAGGACAACGCTACCGCAAGCGGTTTTTTCTTTTCGTCGGACAATGTTTTTCTTCTCGACGTTGACAAGCGCGAGGTTCGCGTCGCCGACAAGCATCTTGACGTGACACTGCGCGATATACGCAGGCACGAAGGCCAAATTTATATTAGTAGCGAAAGCTTTGCTGAATGGTTCGGCATCAAAAGCGTTATAGACCGATCAAAATCGACGATACATTTTATGACCGAACACAAACTTCCTCAGGAGGAAAAGGAAGAACGCCAGAAAAGATGGAGCTCGCTTTTGCGCGAGGTCGATAAAAGCGAGAAAGACCCCCCCGTTTTGCAAAACCCCTATCAGGCTTTCGGATATCCTGCGGTGGATGTCAATATCGGCACAGTGTATACGCATGCGCCGTCTTCAGAATCCGGATCAAGCAGCAGCGCAAAATCCTTCCTTTCAAATTACAATGTGCAAGGGGCGGGGGATATAGCGTATCTGACAGGAAAATTTTATGCGCAAGGGACGACGGACGGAAGCGCGCTTAGCATTCTTCGTCTTCAGGCGGGACGCAAGGATAATGAGGATTCCTTGTTGGGACCTATGTATGCGACCGAATTCGAATTTGGCGATGTGTCTTCTCCGTCGCTTTCTTTGGTGACTAATAATTCGCTCGGTCGGGGTGCGACGATTACAAACAGAAGCATTAACGCTTCGGAAAATTTTGATTTTCGTAATTTTACCGGCGATTCAATTCCAGGATACGAAGTGGAATTGTATCGCAACGACGTTCTTGTCTCTTTCCAAACGGTCGATTCAACAGGGCGGTATAACTTTACCAACATCCCCATTCTGTATGGCGAGAACATTTTCCGCATTGTTTTCTATGGGCAGCAGGGGCAACGGGAAGAGCGGGTCGAAACCGTTTCCGCCGCCAGTTCTCTTTTGAAGGAGCATCAATTCGTCTACACGCTCGGTGTAGAGCAACGGGGGGAATCTTTGCTTCCCGTCGGATCCAGCCAGATGGCGACTCCTAATAATCCTATCGGAGTGCAGGCTGTCGGGGATTTCCGTTACGGCTTGACGCGCGATGTTACCGCAGGCGCTGCCGTGGCGGAGACAACGCTCAAGGACGGGACGCATCGCTATGTCGATGCGTCGATGGGCGCGAATATCTTTGGCGTTTTGGCTGAAGCCAATTTTGCGCATGACACGACCAATAACGGGTGGGCGGCGAGTGCCGTGGCGCTTGGCGGCTTTGAAGGCGTTAGCCTGCGCTTGCGCCACAGAACATTCGAGAATTTCCTGAGTGAAGCAATTAACAACACGACAATTCCTCTATCCTCCGATACAAGCTTTGACGCTAATACGCAGCTTCTTCTGCCTATACTGGGAAGTTATAGTGTCGGCCTTTCCGCGCTTCGTGAAAACTTTGTCGATGCCAGTCTTGTGCCGCGCACGACCTATAGCTGGCGGTCTTCCAAAAGCATCGGGGGAATCAGCTTTACGGATTTCGTCGATTATGTGATCGATCAGCAAAAAAGATTTCAGGATACTTTTGGCGTTCAGACCCGCGTTCTGAACGCGGATATTCGCGCTGTCGGCATCATGGATGTCAAGCCGACTCAACATTTGCGCGAGGCTTCGTTTATGGCTGATTATCAATTAATGGACAAAGTGTCGGCGCAGACTCAGGTCGATAAGAATTTGATCAGTAATCAGACGACTTTGGGGCAGAATTTTAATTGGGACTTTGACGAGTTTCGTTTGAGCTTTACAAGTCAGCTGGGCGACAACGGTGGCTATGCAGCAGGCCTGAATTTTATCTTCTCTTTAAATCATGATCCGGTGACGAATGCGTGGCACGCGCAACCTCGGCAGACATCGGATTCGGGCGCTATTTCGGGCCGCGTTTACATTGACGAAAACAATAACCACCACTTGGACGATGGCGAAAAGATTTTTTCGGATGCGAAAATCAAGGTCAATAATGTTTTGGTCAAGCCGGACGTGGATGATTTCTTTGTGACCCCTGTTTCCGCCTATCAGACCAATCGTGTGGAGGTGGATGCCGCATCGATTGCCGATCCTTTGCTGACCCCTGCGGTGGTGGGATATAATGTTCTGACGAGACCTGGCGACAGCGTGATCGCGGATTTTCCCTTGGTGCGCACGACGATTATCGATGGCTCTGTTGTTTTTCTTGACGACAAGGGCAACAAGCATGAGTTGAGCAATGTCGTTGTCGAACTTGAAGACACGGCGGGAAAACCTTTGCATCGCGTGATCAGCGCGATCGACGGCTATTTCAGCTTCGACAAGATTCAAACAGGCGAGTATTGGCTAACCATTCCCGAAGAAGCTTTGAACGCCGTCAATGCGAGTCTGGATAAGAAAATTTCTATCAGGATTGAGAAGATCGACGAATTTTTGACGGGCAACGAGATAACGCTGCACCAGAAAGCAAGACTGGATACGCCTCCGCCTATGCCCGCGTTGCCAGCGCCGCCACAGCCTTCCATGCCTTCGTCAGAAAGTCCTGCGGCGGGCAGTCCTCAGGATTTCGAACAGAAGACGGAAGACACGACGCAGTTTGTTCCCTAAACAAGCGCCATTCTCCGCGAACATTCGACGCAAGCCCTCAACTGCGGAATCTTCATAAGCTTCAACTTATTCTCATAAGTTCCCGCTTAAAAAACACGCCATTTTCACAAGCTGCGGTTTGCGAACTGAACCGAAAAAATAAGTCCAAACTATCGGACTTCATCAATCCGCACACAGATCGCCGCCGGTCAAACAACAAGCCCGATCTTACATTTCCTCGTGATTTTTATCTGTTCCCCTGCGCCAGCAAAGACAGTTTGCCCTGCGGGTCGGTAGAGTTCATGTCGGTCAGGCTGATGGCGTAATCGCCGCTGAAGCACGCGTCGCAGAATTGGGGATCTCCTGCGTTGCGTTTGGTTTCACCCATGGCGCGGTATAGGCCGTCGATGGAGACGAAGGCCAAGCTGTCAGCCCCGATGAAACGGCACATTTGTTCGACCGTGTAGTTGTGCGCCAGCAATTTATCCTCTTCTGGCGTGTCGATGCCATAGAAGCAGCTATGCGCCGTGGGGGGGCTGGAAATACGCATATGGACTTCGCGCGCGCCTGCGCTGCGCACCATCTCGACGATCTTGGTCGAAGTCGTGCCGCGTACGATGGAATCGTCGACCAAAACAACGCGCTTGCCTTCGATAAAGCGGCGGTTCGCGTTATGCTTAAGCTTGACGCCCAGATGGCGGATGCGGTCGGTCGGTTGAATAAATGTGCGCCCGACATAGTGATTGCGGATGATGCCTAGATCAAAGGGAATCTTGCTCACTTCAGCGTAGCCAATCGCAGAAGGCACGCCGGAATCCGGCACGGGCACGACGATATCGGCATCGATATGCGATTCCCGCGCCAGCTCCGCGCCGATATTCTTGCGCATCTCGTAAACCGAACGTCCTTCGACCGACGAGTCGGGGCGCGCGAAATAGATATATTCGAAAATGCAGAATTTGCTCGGCCTGTGCGCAAACGGATGAAACGATTGCACGCCGTTTTGATCGACGACGACAAGCTCGCCAGGTTCGATATCGCGCACAAAATCCGCGCCAATGATGTCCAAGGCGCAAGTCTCGCTCGCCAGCACATAAGCGTTGTCGATTTTGCCCAGCACCAGCGGACGCACGCCGTTGGGATCGCGCACGCCGATAATCATATTCTTGCCGAGACAGACGAGCGAATAGGCTCCTTCAACCTGCTTCAACGCTTCGATCAGCCTGTCCACGGGACGTTCCGCACGGGCGATCGCCATAAGATGGATGATGACCTCGGTATCGGTCGTCGAACGGAACAAACAGCCGCGCTTGACCAATTGACGGCGCAGAGTGTGCGCGTTCGTCAAATTGCCGTTATGGGCGATGGCAAAGCCGCCGAAATCAAAATCGGCGAACAAAGGCTGCACGTTGCGTAAGGCTGTTTCGCCGGTCGTAGCATAGCGCGTATGACCGATGGCGGAATTACCCACCAGCTTTGCCACGATGCTGTCCGAATTAAAGTTTTCGCCGACATGGCCCAGCGCATGATGCGCGTTAAAATCTTCGCCGTCATGGCAGACGATACCTGCCGCTTCTTGTCCTCGGTGTTGAAGGGCGTGCAGACCAAGGGCGGTCATCGCGGCGGCGGAGTCTTTGCCGATGATGCCAAAAACACCGCATTCTTCTTTCAGTTTATCGTCGTCGAAGGGATCGGTCGAAAATGTCATTGTTTGTCTTCCAAATTAAAAAGTTTTTTAACATCGACGGAAGTGCCTTTTTCGCCGTCGGACGAAGTGGAGTCTGGTAGCGAGTCGAGCGCTTTTTCACGCGCGGCTTTTTCTATCTCTTCTTTTTTCTTTTCAATGTCTTCCAGATTCTTGTCGATCATTTCCTTGGGGACGAGGATCTTAAGTGCTTGCGCGCCATAGGCCATCAGGGGGCGCGTTTTGGCTTGTACCAGAAGTTCGGGCGGGGGATTGCGGTCTTTGTCCTCTTGTTGCGTTTGCTCGGTCGCGTCGATATCGGGCCAGAAAACCATCACCGCGCTCAGGTAGATAAGGCTGATGACTAAAGCGCCGCGCGCCAGACCGTAAAGGAATCCCAGAGTGCGATCCACCGCCGTCAAGGCCGTGCCTTTGATAAGGGCGCAAACAAAATGACCGATGATCATAAGGACGATCAGAACGACGAAAAAGACGATCGCCATGGCGCCCCATTCGGCGGCTTTTTCGTTTTTCAAATAGTGATGCGCCAATGGCACGGCGGGAGCGAAGAAATTCGTGGCGGCGAAATACGCGCCAGCCCAAGCGACCAGCGAAAATAATTCGCGCAGGAACCCGCGCATAAGGGCCAACAGCCCCGACAAAAGAACGACGCCGATGACGATATAATCAAGGTTATTAAACGCGCTGTGAGCTTCCATAAGCCGTTCCCGCTGTGGAGGAGCCTCTATCTAGCACAAAAAACGCGAAAGTGAATCGTTTCGTTGATATTTTTTCGCGTCCGCTTTAGGCGCGTTTAATCTGCGGCGTTGCTTGGAAGAGGGGGAGAAGTTCGCTGAGTTGGCGGATTTCCGTTGTTCGCAGCATAGGCGCGGCGGCAGGCGAACGGTTTTTGTCGTTTTGCGGCATGATGGCTTGGGAAAATCCTAGTTTCAGGGCTTCTTTGAGGCGTAAGGCAGGTTGACTGACTTGGCGGATTTCGCCGGACAGGCCAATCTCGCCGAAAGCGACGCAGGAGGCGGGGACGGGTTCTCCGGTTAGAGAGGATATCAACGCCGCTGCCACCGCCAGATCGGCGGCGGGTTCGGTGATGCGGAATCCCCCCGCGACGTTCAGGTAAACATCGTTATTGCCAAAGGCGACCCCGCATCGTGCCTCCAAAACGGCAAGAATCATCGCCAAACGACCCGAATCCCACCCGATTACGGCGCGACGCGGCGTTCCATAGGCCGTAGGGGCGACCAAAGCCTGAATTTCGACCAGAACGGGGCGCGTGCCTTCCATTCCCGCGAAAACAGCCGCGCCCGACATATCGTCGCGCCGATCCGCCAGAAACAAAGCCGAGGGATTTTGTACTTCCATCAAGCCTTTATCGGTCATTTCGAACACGCCGATTTCGTCCGTGGGGCCGAAACGGTTCTTCACGCCGCGCAAAACGCGGAATTGGTGGCCTCGGTCGCCTTCCAGATACAAAACCGTATCAACCATATGTTCCAAAACGCGAGGCCCCGCGATAGTGCCGTCTTTGGTTACATGACCGACGAGAATCAGGGAAATATCGCGTTTTTTGGCGATTCTGATCAGTTCCTGCGCCGAAGTACGCACCTGCGCCACGGTTCCCGGGGCGCTGTCCAGCGTATCGACATACATTGTTTGGATGGAATCGATAATCAGAATGTCCGGCGCGTCTTTATGGTCGACCGAAGCGACAATATCACGCACCGAAGTCTCGCTGGCGAGCGAGCATGGCGCGTCTGCCAACCCCAACCGCGCAGCGCGTAACCGCACTTGGTCGATGGCCTCTTCACCGGAAATATAAGCGACCTTGTATTTCGCCGCCAATTGGCAAACAACCTGAAGCAGAATGGTCGATTTCCCGATACCTGGGTCGCCGCCGACCAAAGTCGCCGACCCCGAAACCAAGCCGCCCCCCACCACGCGGTCGAATTCGCCGATATGGGACAAACGGCGCGGAATTTGGCGGTCGGAATCGCTTTTTAACGGCACAAACTCAATACGGTTTGATTTAGAGCGGTTTTTTCCGTCATTGAGGCCTTTGGGAGGGCCGCTGGACGCCGCTTCCTCAACCAAACAATTCCACCCCCCACAAGCCTCGCACCGCCCCGCCCATTTAGGATAAGACGCGCCGCAGCTTTGACAAGCGAAGAGGGTGGTTGGTTTAGCCATAAAGGGATTATATTTGGATGTTCTTGTTTTGTACACATGTTTTTGGGGCAATTATATACTTCGCAAACCCACATATTTTTTCGGGCAGTATCAAGGCCGTTGCGGTTATGTCCGCGCAGCACGACCTCGTCGAATTATTCGGCAAATGTTGTTGCCAACTCTCTGAATCAAAATAGGATTAATTAGGGCCCGCCACTAAAAGGACATTCTCATTTGGCGTTAACCTGTCCGTGAAAGTAATCGCACATTAACTACCTTTGTGTTACAGTTATACTGTGGTGTATTTTTATAATTTTTCCGAGGAGACGATCATGGCCGGACACAAGAGTCGATTGTGTACAACCCTTTTGGTGGCAGGAGCAATTTCCGTCGCTGCGCCACAAATGGCCTTCGCCAAGCCCCCAAAACACGATGCGAAAAAACATGTAACGCATAACGTTTTGAAAACGGCAGAGATCAAGCGTTCTTCCATTGGTCAAAGTTGTTATGACAAACGCTTCAAGAAATCAGAAATATATCGTAGGCAAAAGGGAGAACCGACAATAATACCAGCCGAAACTGGCTTCAAAATGTTAAATAGGCCAGGAGAACTGAGAATAATACCGGCAGCAGAGAGCTTGGAGATGTTATAATTATCCGGCTTTCCTCCTAAGCCAGAGGCTTCGGCGGACAAGTCGCCGGAATGACGTGTGGAGACAAGGGGGTAGGGCTGTTTTTAAGTTTCTTGAGGAAAGAATTCTTTTTATATCCTTGCATTCGCGCAGCGTTCATCCGAAAATTTGGGTGTGGCGTAGCAAGGGGTTAGGGATATGACGGGGTTTAAGTCGGATTTTCTTCGGGTGATGCAGGAGCGGGGGCATGTGAACCAAGGTACCGATTTGGGGGCTTTGGATGAGCTGGCTTTGAAAGGCGTGCTTTCGGGGTATATCGGGTTTGATGCTACGGCGGACAGCTTGCATGTTGGAAGCCTTGCCGTGATTATGATGCTGCGGCGGTTGCAGCAGACGGGGCACAGGCCGATTGTTTTGATGGGCGGGGGGACGACCAAGGTCGGCGATCCTTCGGACAAAACGGGCTTGCGGCAAATGCTGTCGGATGAGCAGATCGACGCCAATATCGCCAGTCTTAAAGGCATTTTCAGCAATTATCTGACTTTCGGCGATGCGCCCACCGATGCGGTGATGGTCAATAACGCCGATTGGCTGGATGAACTCGACTATGTGCCATTTTTGCGCGAAGTCGGGCGGCATTTCACGATCAACCGCATGCTCGCCTTTGATTTCGTCAAGCGGCGGTTGGAGCAGGAATTGCCTCTGACCTTTCTCGAATTCAATTACATGATTATGCAGGGCTATGATTTCGTGGAATTGAACCAGCGGCTCGGCTGCGCGTTGCAGATGGGCGGGTCGGATCAGTGGGGGAATATCGTCAACGGCGTCGAGTTGGGGCGGCGTATGAAAAACGTTGAGTTGTTTGGACTGACCACGCCGCTGATCGCCACGGCTTCGGGCGCGAAGATGGGCAAGACGGTGTCGGGCGCTGTTTGGTTGAAGAAAGAGCGGTTGTCGTCTTACGATTACTGGCAATTCTGGCGGAATACGGAAGACGCGGATGTCGGGCGTTTCTTGAAATTGTTTACCGATATGCCGCTGGACGAGATTGCGCGTTTGGAAAAACTGCAAGACGCTGAGATTAACGAGGCCAAGAAGATTCTGGCTTTTGAAGCGACGAAACTCGCTCATGGAGACGCCGCGGCAAAGGCTGCCGCCGACACGGCGCGGGAGGTTTTCGAGGGTGGCGGGAAGGGGAGCGATCTGCCTTCCTTTGAATTTCCGAAAGATACGGCTCCGTTGGTCGTCGATATTGTTGTGGCGTTGGGGTTTGTCGCCTCGCGGGGCGAGGCTAAACGATTGATCGAACAGGGCGGATTGAGGCTGAACGACGCTCCGGTGACGGCGATAACGGCGACGATCCAAGGCGGGGATATTGATGCCACAGGAACCGCCAGACTTAGCGCGGGGAAGAAGCGGCACGCTTTGGTTAAGGCGGTTTGAGGGGGATGAAAGTAATTGGTGTGGTTGATGCAGGGCGGGGGCGGGGTGTATAGTGGTTTTCGTATATTGCTGCGCGGTTAACGAGGGGAGAGAAAAATGGCTTATGAAATTGTGATGGATTCAGGGAATACGATTTATTCTCATGATATTGTTTGTGACGCCGAGCCTAGCGACAGGAAGTATGAATCGCGTGTCGTTACCCTCCGTTTGGCACCGGAAGCAGATCATCACTCTGTTCTTGTAGACTGCATCGAGGACGCCTGTAGAGTCTGCGGATATAATGTTTCCGAAGAAGACCCTCTAAAGAGAATGGCAAAAGTGGGGCAGGACGTTCTTTCCGAAGGTGGGGACGGTTTTACTTCCCCCCTTGTCCTTTTTAATGAGAGCGGGATTCAGGCGACGATGTCCCTTACCACCAGCGGCAACAGACAAGTCCTGCTTGGCAATGGGGTAACCGTGACCATTGCTCCTATTAAGGGAGTAACCTGTGATTCGAATATCGAGCAACATATTCGGAACATGGGTTCTTTGATTGCGGGGGCATGGAAGAGAACCCTTGATAGGCATGTGGCAAGACACCCTCATGATCTTTCCTCTTATCGTCCTATCGAGCATCGCCTGCAGTGATAGCCGAACATGCATAAGGGATAGTGCTTGCAGGGGGCGTGTTTCGGTCTTTATGATGGGCTCCCTATTCTTATTCATTGAGTATCCCCTCGCGTGACCCAATCAATCTCTTCTTCGGCTAATCTTTCCGTTTTGCAGGGCGGTAAAACGCGCACGTCTTGGGCGCTTTTGGAGCGGCTTGTCAAAGCTTATCTGCGTCCGCACAAAAACGCGTTTATTGCGGCGATGGTGTTTATGGCTGTTGCGGCTGCTATGCGCGGCGTGTTTACTCATACGTTGCAGCTTGTCGTCGACGGCATGATCCAAAGGCGCGGCCTGACTTATATGGGGTGGGTTTGCGCTTTGATCGTCGGGAGCTTTTGGCTGCGCAGCGGGATGGTTTATTTGCATACCATTCTGATGAACCGCATGGGGCAGCGTATCGTTGCCAATGTGCAGCAGCAGATGTGCGCCCATTTGTTGGAAAGTGATTTGGCGTTCTTTCATGCCAATTCTTCAGGCACTTTGGTATCGCGGGTCATCAACGACGTGACGATTATGCGGTCTGCGGTGAACGAATGCTTGCTGAATTCGTTTCGCGGCGGGCTGGAGCTTTTGTCGTTGGTCGGCGTGATGTTTTATCAGGATTGGCATTTGTCCTGTATCGTGTTTGCCGTTTTTCCGTTGTCGGCTTTTTATGTCGCTAGGATCGGGAAGAAAATCCGGTCCATTTCTTCGAACACGCAGAACGCGACGGGGGATTTGTCGGCACTTTTGAACCAGACTTTCCAAGGCATTCGGCATGTCAAAGCCTATGGCAACGAGGCTTTGGAGGTTGAGCGCGTGCGCGGGCTGACGGAAGCGATTTTCAAATTTTCTCTGAAGGGCGTACGCGTTGCCGCCTTGACGGGCCCCGTGATGGAGGTTTTGAGCAGCGTGGCGATTACCGCGCTGGTTATTTACGGTTATTTGCAGGTCGAGCGTGGCGTGAATTCTCCGGGCGATCTGGTCGCCTTTATTGCGTCCTTTGTTTTGGCCTATGACCCGATGAAGCGCATGGGGCGCGTGAGCGCACAGTTTCAGTCGGGGCTGGCTGCTGCCGATCGTGTCTTTACCTTGCTGGATGTCGCGCCGACGATTGTCGAGGCTTCGGATGCTAAGGCGGTGGATGTCGCTGATTATACTGTTGGGCTTGAGGATATTGTTTTTACCTATGCCGACGGCACGCAGGCGCTGGATCATTTGACGATCAAGGTTCCTCATGGGAAGACCGTGGCGATTGTCGGGGCGTCTGGGGCCGGAAAATCGACGATCATCAATCTTATCCCGCGTTTTTACGATGTGCAGGCGGGGCGCATTACCGTAGGAGGAATCGATGTGCGCCGCACGACGTTGAGCAGTTTGCGCCACAAGATCGCGCTGGTCAGTCAGGAAACGGCGTTGTTCGATGATACCATTCGCGCCAATATCGCTTATGGCAAAATCGACGCTTCGCCCCGAGATGTGGAACAGGCCGCGCTTGCTGCCTCCGCCGACGGGTTTATCCGCGATCTTCCTCAGGGCTATGACACGCATGTCGGCGAGTTCGGCGTGAAGCTTTCGGGTGGGCAACGCCAGCGTATCGCTATTGCTCGCGCCATGTTGCGTAATGCGCCGATTTTGCTTTTGGACGAGGCGACTTCCGCGCTGGATAATGAATCCGAACGCGCGGTTCAGGCGGCGCTGAAACAATTGCAGCAAGGGCGCACAACCATCGTTGTCGCGCACAGACTTTCGACGATTGTCGATGCCGATGTTATTGTCGTTCTTGATCGCGGTCGCGTGGTCGAGCAGGGATCGCATGCCGAGCTTTTGGCGCAGGGCGGCATTTATGCTCGGCTGTACGGGATGCAGGCCGGAGGTGCTGCATGAAGGCCTTGTCGAATAATCAGGTTTATCGTCGCACGGGTGGATGGCTTGTCACTTTGGCGCTTGTTTATGGGGTGTTCGTCGGCTCTTTGGCTCTTATGCAAAAGGATTTGCTGTATTTTCCTGGCGCGGTTCGCTTTGTGCCGCAAGAATACTCGTTAAAGGAGTTGGAGCCTTTGGTGGCCACGACAGAGGACGGGCTGAAAATCACCAGTTGGTACAGTCCTCCCCGCGCGTGCGACAAGATGACGGTCGTGTTCTTTCAGGGCAATGCCGGACATTTGGGGTATCGCAATTATAAAGTCCGCCCGTGGCTGGATGCCGGATATGGCGTGTTAATGGTGGGCTATCGCGGCTTCGGCAATGTCGGTGTGCCGTCGGAAGAAGGTTTTTATATGGATGCGCAGGCGGCTTTGGATGCTGTGCGCGCCAAAGACGTGCCGGAAAACGGCATGGTGTTTTATGGCGAATCCCTCGGCACGGGGGTGGCTGTGCAGATGGCGACGGAATATGCCGTCGCGGCTTTGATCCTTGAGGCTCCTTACACCTCGCTTCCCGATGTTGGCGCGGATAGGTATCCTTGGATGCCTGTGCGTTGGCTTTTACGCGACCGCTATGACTCGCTCTACAAAATCAAGAAGGTGCATGCGCCCTTGCTTTTGCTTCACGGAGAGTTGGATCGGGTTGTGCCTGTCAAATTCGGCAAGGAGCTCTTTGCCGAAGCGGGCCAGCCCAAGCAAGCCGTTTATGTGCCGGAGGCAGGACATAACGATGTTTATAACCTAAAGGTACAGCAAATCGTGCTGAACTTTCTTTCTACGATTCCGACCGATTTCTTGTTGAATCGGAAGCCGTAGGCGTTACTGGTAGGTGCACTGCGAAGTCCCGCTGCCGTTATAGGTTATGGTTAGGCCTGTGACTTGGCTGTTGGGGGCAGAGCAGGTTATGGGCTGCAACGGGATGACGAAGCGATTGCCGATTTCGGTCAAAAACCCGCTTCCTGACGGCAAATTATTGCCCGCAAGGCACAAAGCTTGCGACGTTATCAGGTAATTCTTGATCCTTCCGTCGTAACGGACCGTTGCTTGCGGCGACAGGCCTGGGGCGATCATTTGACTGCCCTTGTCGGTTTGAAGAAGGCCTCCCACCGAGAGATAACAGGAAGAAGAAACCTGATCGCGGCTTAATCCCAGTTTCTTGTTGATTGTCTCGACGTCTTTTGCGCCGAAAAAGGATTTGTCGCT
Source organism: uncultured Pseudomonadota bacterium (assembly GCA_903920205.1). Taxonomy (GTDB): domain Bacteria; phylum Pseudomonadota; class Alphaproteobacteria; order UBA9219; family UBA9219; genus CAIXLI01. Next base: position 701 of record CAIXLI010000113.1, on the reverse strand, counting down.
GAACCCAATTGTCAGGCTGTAGGGGAGGTTTCTTCCGGCTTGGGCCATCGTGGCGGACATATCCGGTTGATGGAGGACGCGGGTGGGGATTGTGCCGGGCGGAAGCCTTTTCACTTCGTCCTCAGTAAAGGGAGCAATTGTATCCTGCACGTTGGTCGGGGGAGCGCCAGCCGCCGACCCTTGTGACGGGGGCATCGCTGTTGGCGTCGGCGCGACGGGGGCCTGAGCTTTGGGGGCGGGTTTAGGCGGCGGGGGCGGTTCGGGGGGAAGCAGGGACGAATCGACGGGCGGAGGAGTCGGAACGCTAAGGCCCAGGCTGGGCAGAGACAAAGCGCCGCTGTCGGAGTTGGGGGAGGCCGAAGGTAGAAGGACGTTGCCTGTCGCATGCCCAACCTGTGGCGCGATCGTTACGGCGACAAGAAGGCCGAGGGCGGCGGAGAGGGGGATGCGGCGCATGGATTTCCTCGTCAAAAAAATTTCCTTCATCACGTCAACTTAAAAACCCGAGAAGACTCTTGACCGCGTTTGTTCAATCGGCTTTGTTTTTTGCGGAGAAGCGGCGAAGACTTCTTTCTGATTTTTAAGGGAACAGACTATACCAAAGATTCCCTGAATTTGATTAAAAAATGAATAACTAGGAATGGGAAGCCCAGGGCAATCGACTGAGTTAACATGCGATCACATTGCAGAGGAAATCGGTG
>CAIXLI010000112.1 GCA_903920205.1 uncultured Pseudomonadota bacterium | reverse complement strand
TGCCGGCTTTGCGGTTACCGTCATTGACCCGGGTGCCTACCCGCTTGCCAGCCTGATGTCGGAACAAGCTGGTAAACAATTACTGCAGCCCTTGGAAAGACTGGGGGTAAGCTGGCGCTTTGCTGCTTCAATCAAAACCATAGCTTCGCAAACATCCGGCTACGCCCTCGAACTTTCTGATGGTACAAGCATTCATGCCGATCTCGTTCTCTCGGCTGTCGGTTTGCGACCCCGTATCCGGTTGGCACAGGAAGCAGGCCTGACAGTTAATCGTGGCATTGTTGTGAATCAGCAGTTAAATGACCCCCGGCAAAGCCGGGGGCTTATTAGGTGAGCCCCTCAAAGGGGCCATGAAACCGTGAGCCGCCCAAGGCGGCTAGACTTCCAGTTTCATCTGGTCGAAACGTTCATCCTCTGCTTCTTGATTGCGGATGTACGCTCTGACCATTGCTTCATCTAATCCTACCGTCGATACGAAGTAACCTCTTGCCCAGAACGCCTCTCCGGTGAAGTTTCTCGCTCGACCACCAAACTTCCTCGCTATGGTAATTGCGCTCTTGCCTTTGATATAACCGACCACGCTTGAGACTGCGTATTTCGGCGGTATGCTCAGACATATATGCACGTGATCCGACATCAAGTGCCCTTCCACAACCACGACTTCTTTGTGCTTCGCCAATTCTCGAAATATCGCACCAAGGTGCTGCCTCAGTACTCCGAATATTTTCTTCTTTCGCTTCTTCGGAATAAATACTACATGATATTTACAATCCCATCTCGTATGCGCGAGGCTCTGGTATTCTTTCATTTGTGAATCTCCTTTGTCTTTTGGTCAAGACTCAGAGATTCACTCCGATTGCCGCATAGGTCAAACCTTGGGGAGTCCCCCGGCAGAGCCCTGATCGTGCCCCACAATTATGCTGGACACGGGGAAATATTTTCGCTATGCTTTGTTCATGCAAATTTGTGGGCAAACTTTTACCGAGGAGATTTTAACGCGTATTCGATCACGAGTGCGCGATGTATCGACGTTGACTCGCACCGCACTTTCACGGGAAGTGTGCGAGTGGATGGACTGGAGAGATAGCACAGGGCGGCTCAAGGATATGAGTTGCCGGGTCGCTTTGCTCAAGATATCGCGTAGTGGCTTGATTGAGTTGCCTGAGCCCAGGGAAGTTTCCTTTGCCAAGCCCAAAGACGCGCCTGCCATGGCTGCTGAGTGGTTGAATATCGAGACTACCTTGTCCGAGCTCGGAGGCGTCTGGCTCGAACCTGTCGACGGCAGTGAGGTTGAGGCATCGAAGCAATGGTGGGAGATGATGCGTGCGCACCACCCGCAAGGCGCGGCTCCTTTGTGCGGGGCACAGCTGCGCTATACTGTCTGCTGCGAAGCCGGTGTTTTGGGCGGATTGAGTTTCAGTGCGGCGGCATGGCGATTAAAGCCGCGCGATAGTTGGATAGGCTGGGACGATGCGACACGCAATGAGATGTTGCCCCGTGTGATAAACAATAGCCGCTTCCTGATTTTACCCGGTGTCAGGGTGGACAATCTGGCCTCCCATGTTTTAAGTCTGGCTTTGTCCCGGCTGGCGGCTGACTGGCATACGCGCTATCACATCACGCCGCTGCTGGTGGAAACATTTGTCGACCGCAGCAGTTACCGTGGCACCTGTTACAAAGCAGCCAACTGGAGATTGCTGGGGCAAACTCAGGGGCGCGGGCGGCAGGATCGCGGGTACTTGCGCAGTAAAACGATCAAGGATATTTGGGTGTATCCGCTGCACATGAAATGCCAGTCGTTGTTGCGAAGGAACGATGATCCATCCGGATTGTCGGCGACGATGGAACTGGCTCAAAACCTCGTGCCGCGCGATTGGGCGGAAGAGGAATTTGGCGGCTGCGCCTTGCCGGACGCACGTTTGCAAGACCGTTTATACGCGATGGCGCGCGACTTTTACGCGCGCCCGACCGCCAATATTACCCGCGCTTGCGCCAGTCGCGCCAAAGTCAAGGCGGCTTACCGATTTCTGGATCACGAAAAGACCACGATGGATACCTTGCTTCAGCCTCACTATCGCGCCACAGAAGCCCGTGTCAAACGGGAAAGCATCGTGCTGGCCGTGCAGGATACCACCAGCCTGAATTACACGGCGCATGCGGCAACGGAAGACATGGGGCCGATCGGTTCGACAGCCCAAGGTCCGCAGGGGCTACACCTGCATTCGACGCTGGCGTTCAGCACGGAAGGCACACCGCTGGGTCTTCTCGACGTGCAATGTTGGGCGCGCGACCCCGAGGACTTTGGCAAGAAGGCGAGACGGCACACGACCCCGATTGAAGCAAAAGAAAGCTTTAAGTGGTTGAAGAGTTATCGGGCAGTAGCGCAGGTACAGACGCATTGCCCAAGCACTCTGCTGGTGAGCGTGGGGGATCGCGAAGCGGATATCTATGAATTGTTCGACGAAGCCGGCCAATCGGGCAACGGCCCGAAACTGCTGGTACGCGCAAAACACAATCGCAAATTGCAGGACGAACAGGCGCGCCTGTGGGAAACGATGTTAGCCCGACAGGTCGATGGTATTCAGGTGCTGGGCGTGCCGCGCCAAGGCAGTCGTGCCGCACGCTGTGCAAAGATGGAAATCCGCTACGCCGCAGTCCAACTTGCACCCGCCAAAAAAGATGGCGGCGAGCCGATATCTGTGTGGGCCGTGCTGGCGCAAGAGCGCGATGCGCCGGAAGGTGTCACCCCGCTGGAGTGGATGCTGCTGACCACGATGCCGGTTGCCGATTTCGACGGGGCGATTGAAAAACTGAAGTGGTATGCCTTGCGCTGGGGAATCGAAGTGTTCCACCGCACCTTGAAGAGCGGGTGCCGCATCGAGCGGCGGCAATTGGGCAATGCGGATAGAATCGAAGCGTGCTTGGCCATCGACATGGTGGTCGCCTGGCGCATCTATTACATGAACAAGCTCGGGCGCGAAACGCCACAGTCGCCCTGTACTGTATACTTCGAGGAAGCGGAGTGGAAAGCGCTGATGGTGTTCACCACAAAAAATCCCGTCCCTCCCGCCCAGGCGCCCTCCTTGCGTGAAGCGGTCCGCAGAGTGGCAGGCCTTGGCGGATTCCTCGGGCGCAAAAGTGACGGCGAACCGGGAACGCAAACTCTGTGGCTCGGATTGCAGCGCCTCGATGACATCGTCGTCATGTGGCGCGTCATGAAGGATGCGACACAAGCCACCGTGTCCAGCAGAGCCGATTCTGGGTAAAGATCAGGGCTTTGCCGGGGGTCATTTAACTCTTTTTCCACAGCCGCAACATGCGTCTGCTTCAGGTTGTACCTATTATTTAGAGTGCCGTTCTTCTGGAATTTATTTCTAGCTTTGACGCTTATCGCATATTTTTTTCCATCTTTCTCTGCGAGAAGATCAGCAAAAGGAAAATTCCTTCTTTTTATATCGTTAAGATGCGTAATTTTTTCAAAGCCTTTATCAACAAGCGTTTTAAGTGCGACTAATTCGCCCAGCTCGCCTAATGCTTTTTTCCTCATGGCTTCTTTCTTGCTGTCAGACTTCTCAC
>CAIXLI010000111.1 GCA_903920205.1 uncultured Pseudomonadota bacterium | reverse complement strand
GAAAACAGGACTGGGACATTCTCAAAACCCTATCTTCCCGGACCGACGCCCTTATTCCTGCCTTGTCTGGCTAATTAGGGGCTAGGCAGTTACGTTTCACTTAACAAAACGCTGGCAGGTATATGCTGTTGGAGCTTTCTTTGTGATTATTGGAACGGCAATTATGAATGCCTAGAGCATAAACCCTTGAATAGGGGGTGAGGCTTCTCGAAAAACTTAGGCTGCCATGGCAAAAGAGGGCATATAGCTTGCCATTTTGGTAATTTCTTCGTAATGGTTGGTTCGAAATATATCAACCATCTCCGACCAATTTCTCCCCTTCAGACAGTTCCTTACGGTTTAACAAAACTGACATTTCGTTGCGCCTAGTGGCTGGGCTGGGATTAACCATAAGAATTTGTTGTTTTTCGGGAGTTCTTTCCGGTATTTTCTTTGCGTCAATCGATTTTCAAGGAAGGGGATTGTTTTATGAATTATATCAGCACGCGCGGCGATGCGTCTCGTCAAAATTATGAGGGCGTTTTATGGGCGGGGCTTGCGGATGACGGGGGGCTTTATGTGCCGGAGTCTTGGCCTTCCTTTAGCATGGACGAAATTCGTGCGATGCGTGGGCTTTCATATCCTGAGTTAGCCTGTCGGGTCATGGAGCCGTTTCTTGGTGATTTCATAAGTGCCGATGATTTGAGCAGACTGGTGACTCTAAGCTATCAAAATTTTGCCGATCCTGCGGTGACACCGCTTCGGGAGCTGAGCAGCGGCCTCTATACGGAAGAATTATTCCACGGCCCTACGCTTGCGTTTAAAGATATGGCCTTGGTTCCCGTGGGGAAGCAATTTGATTACTCACTAAGGAGATCGGGTGGGCACAAGGTTGTTCTTGCCGCGACTTCCGGCGATACGGGGTCTTCGGCTATCGAAGCTTGTCGTCTGAGTCCAAACCTAACAACCTTCATTCTGTATCCCTTGGGGCGCACGTCCGCGGTGCAGCGTCTGCAAATGACGACGGTGAAGGGGGGAAACGTTTACGCTATCGCCATTAAAGGCGACTTTGATGATTGTCAGGCGATTGTGAAGGGTGCGTTTAGGGATTTGTCGTTCAAGCGGCACTATAATCTCACGGCGGTCAACTCAATCAACTGGGCGCGTATTGCGGCGCAGATACCCTATTATTTTTACGGGGCATTGCAGCGCGGCGTTGCCGACGGATCGGGGAAGAAAGTCAGCTTTGTCGTTCCGACAGGGAATTTCGGAGACGTTTTCGCAGGCTATGCCGCAAAACAGATGGGATTGCCTATTGAAAAGCTTGTGATAGCGACAAACACAAACAATATTCTTCATCGTTTTATGCAAACGGGAACGATGATGATGGAAGCCGTCGTTCCTACACACAGCCCCAGCATGGACATCGCTGTAAGCAGCAATTTCGAACGCCTCCTTTTCGGTGTGGTCGGGCGCGATTCAAAAACGCTTCGCACGCACATGGAAAATCTGGCGCAACAAGGCCAGTTCACGGTTGGCGACGATGTCATGGGCAAGCTGCGTGAAACCTTCGTCTCCGGCGAGGCAGACGATTGGCGTACCGAGAAAGCTATATCCTTCGTTTATCAAAAATACAGGAGGCTGATCGATCCTCATACGGCGGTTGGGGTTGCCGTGGCGCGGGATATGCTAAAAAACCCGCAATCGCCTCTCAGCGGTAGCGAAGTCATCTGTCTTTCGACGGCTCATCCTGCGAAATTTCCCGAGGTAGTCGAGAAATGCACGGGGCAACATCCTCCCCTGCCGGATCATCTGGCCGATCTGTTCGATAGACCGGAGCGGATTTATATGCTCCCCAACGATCTTGGCGCCGTTCAGAAGTTCATTCGGGAACACACTCCTGATTTGGGATAGGTTTGCGGCTCGTGGCTTACGCCGCTAGAACCCGTTTCCAAATCTTCCTTGCATGACGAATGTAGAAGCGTTCGTCGAAGCAGGCGGAAAGGGCTTTGGGGGATAGGTGGGCGGCGACGGTGGGGTCGGACAAAAGTTTGGCTTTGAAGTCGACGGTTTTGCCTTTTTGCAGGTCGCGCCAGAACTCCATCGCGTTGGATTGGACGAGGCGGTAGGAGGCTTCGCGGCTAACTCCGGCCTGGGTGAGTGCCAGCAACACGCGTTGCGAGAAGTGCAGTCCGCCGAGGGAATCCAGATTTTCTTTGATGCGTTCGCGGTAGACGGTCATGCCTTCGATAAGGCCTGCGAGGCGCGTCAGGGCGAAGTCCAAAGCGATGGTCGCGTCGGGGCCGAAGACGCGTTCGACGGCGGAGTGTGAGATGTCGCGTTCGTGCCACAAAGCGACGTTTTCCAAAGCGGGCGTGACCGAGGCGCGGACGATGCGGGCAAGGCCGGTCAGGTTTTCGGACAAGATCGGGTTGCGTTTGTGAGGCATCGCGCTGGAGCCTTTTTGGCCTTTGGCGAAAGGTTCTTCGGCTTCGCGGACTTCGCTGCGTTGCAGGTGGCGTATTTCGATGGCGAAGTTTTCGATGGACGAGGCGAGGACGCCGATGGTCGCAAAAAACATCGCGTGGCGGTCGCGGGGGATGACTTGGGTCGAGATCGGCTCGACGGAGAGGCCGAGTTTCTTGGCGACATGCGCTTCGACACGGGGATCGACGGTGGCAAAGGTGCCGACGGGGCCTGAAATGGCGCAGGTGGCCACTTCGTCGCGGGCGGCTTCAAGGCGTTTTTTAGCGCGGGCAAAGGCGGCGTAATGCGTCGCCAGTTTCAGGCCAAAGCTGGTCGGCTCGGCATGGATGCCGTGGCTGCGCCCGATGGTGACGACATCCAGATTTTCTTCGACACGCTTGGCGAGCGCTTTAAGAACTTTGTCTAAGTCGTTGAGAAGCAAGTCGCTTGCTTGCTTAAGCTGGACGGAGAAGGCGGTGTCCAGAACATCGCTCGACGTCATGCCTTGGTGGATAAAGCGGGCATCGGGGCCCACGGATTCCGCCAGATTGGTGAGGAAAGCCAGAACGTCGTGGCGGGTGACTTTTTCGATTTCGTCGATGCGGGCGATTTCCCATTTGCCCTTTTTCCAGACATTCTTGGCGGCAGAGGCCGGGATAACACCCAGTTTCGCCAAAGCGTCGCAGGCATGGGCTTCGATTTCGAACCAGATGCGGAAGCGGTTTTCCGCTGTCCAGATGGCGGTCATTTCAGGGCGGGAATAACGGGGGATCATGGGTAAGCCTTGTCGTTAAAAATGTGTTAGGCGGTTGTCGGTTGAAAAATAGGCACTATCAAGGCCGTGCTATTTCCCTTCCCGTTAAGGGGGCAGGGACGGCGGCTGTTCTTTCAAACGACAAATGCGCGATATCTACTAGCATCATTCGCAATCTAAGCCTAGATTATTGTGTCCTTACCCCCAAAAACGCAGGAGGAAACCATGCGCAAATCCTTTGGAATTTTGTTGGCCGTTGGCCTGTTATCCGCGGTTCCCGCCTTTGCAGGAAATCTGGCCTTTGAGAACGGTTTGACCGTGTGGCGGTCGACCCAATGTGTGAAACCTAACCCACCCAGCTCGGTACTGAACGCCCATCCCGAAACGGCGGGCGAGGATATGAACGGGCTGGTCGCCCAGCATAACGCCTATGTCGATGCGGCACAGGCTTATATGAACTGTCTCGGCAACGAAGCGGAACGCGATCAGGCCATGGTCACCCAGTCGATTACGTCGGGCGCACAAAAGGCGATTGCCGATGTACAGGCAGAAGTTGACGGCGCGGGGGCTCCTTTGCGCGGGCGTTCGCGGTAAAGGGGATTGATGTCGGGCAAGATTACCCTCGCTTTAGCGCAGCTTAACCCTACGGTCGGCGATATCTCGGGCAACATCGCTAAACTGCGAACGGCGCGGGCGTATGCGGCGGAGCAGGGCGCCGATTTGCTGGTGACGACCGAGCTTTATCTGTGCGCCTATCCCACAGAAGATTTGGTGCTGAAGCCGAGTTTTCAAAACAGTCTGCGCGTGGCGCTGGAAAGATTGGCGTCGGAAACGGCAGATGGTGGCCCCGCTATTCTGATCGGCGCACCGTGGCGCGAGGGGGGCAAACTCTATAACGCCGCGTTGCTTTTGGAGGGCGGAAAAATCGTCGTCGCAAGCTTGAAGCACGATCTGCCTAATTACGGCCCGTTCGACGAAAAGCGTTTGTTCGCCTCCGCGCCGTTACAGGTTCCCATTCTTTTTCGCGGTGTCCGCTTGGGCGTGATGATTTGCGAAGATATGTGGAAGCCTGACTGCGCTGCGCATCTGAAGGCGCGGAACGCCGATATTTTGATCGTGCCGAACGGCAGCCCCTTTGAGCTTGGCAAGACCGCGACACGGCGCAAGCTGGCCGCAGAGCGGGTTCAGGAAACGGGTTTGCCTTTGGTCTACCTGAACCAGTTTTCGGGGCAGGATGAGCTGGTGTTCGACGGGGGTTCCTTTGTGTTGGATGCCGCTGGCGGGCTTGTTGCTGCGCTGCCTTCTTGGGAAGAAAACGTCTCGATCATTCAGTGGGATGGCGGGAAGATTTCAAGTAAGACCGAAGCTGTGGAGCCGGAGGCGGAACGCGCCGCCGACATCTATCACGCGCTGATGACGGGGTTGCGCGACTACGTTAACAAGAACGACTTTCCGGGCGTGGTTCTGGGGCTTTCCGGCGGGGTCGATAGCGCTTTGGCGGCTTCTGTGGCGGTCGATGCTTTGGGGGCGGAAAGGGTTTGGGGCGTTATGCTGCCTTCGCCTTATACGTCTTACGCCAGCACCGAGGACGCGGAAGAGACGGCGCGGGTTTTGGGCTGCAGGCTCGACTCTGTTCCGATCAGCGAGGCGATGAAAGTTTTTGACTCGGCTTTGTCTCCCGTTCTGGGCGACAAATTGCAAGGTGTGACGCAGGAAAATATCCAGGCGCGATGTCGCGGCTTGATCTTGATGGCTTTGTCGAACGCGACAGGGTTTATGGTTTTGTCGACCGGCAATAAATCGGAAATGTCGGTCGGTTATGCAACGTTGTACGGCGATATGTGTGGCGGGTTTGCGGTTCTGAAGGATGTTTATAAGACGGAAATTTATAACGTGGCGCGATGGCGCAATGCGCATAAACCAGCTTCGGCTTTGGGGCCGCAGGGGAGCGTAATTCCCGAATCCGTTCTGACCAAAGCGCCGACCGCCGAATTGCGCCCTAACCAGACGGATCAAGACAGCTTGCCGCCCTATGATGTTCTGGACGGCATTTTGGAAGCTCTGATCGAACAGGACAAAGGTCTGCGCGAGATTGTTGACCAAGGCTATAACCCCGCGACGGTCGCAAGGGTGTGGGCGCTTTTGGACAAGGCGGAATACAAAAGACGCCAAGCCCCCCCGGGCGTTAAAATAACCCCGCGCAACCTAAGCCGCGACCGACGCTATCCCATTACCAACAAATACCGCGAACGAGCGACGACACGCTAAATCCGTCCCATCGCGCAAGAAAAAGTAGCAATCGCCCCCCTTTTATGGCAAATCCATCCCAACTCTCAACGTGGACCCGTAGCTCAACTGGATAGAGTGCTGCCCTCCGAAGGCATAGGTTGCGAGTTCGAATCTCGCCGGGTCCACCATATATATCAATGAGTTAGATAGTTTTAAGATATCGAATAATAGCTTCTGGCAACCATATGGCAACCACTAGCAACCCTATGGCGACCACGCGATGTGGCGTATTCCTGAAAGCCCTCGCATCACGCCCTCACTCTCCGTAGAATGCCGTGAGTTTCTACAGAGGATTTCCATTGTGTCGATCCGCAATAATTGATCCGTATGAGCATTTTCATACGCTTCCCGCCGCTTTTCGTGAGCTTATTCTGTCACCCCAATTCCGCGAAGAATTTGAGCAAGTCGAAGACTTGTATTACAACCTTATGGCTTGTCCTTGGTGGTGTAAGCCCATAGTTAATGTGTTCGATCCGGATTGTCAGAAAGAGTTTCTCGAGATTAAAAAAGGAAAAAGGGTAAATCCCCTATTGGCAAACTCACCGCCGTCGCGGACGCCTTCTGATTTTATTAATGATGGCGGAGAAGTCAAAGAATCCCCGCTAAATGACCAGATAAATCCACATCGTAAGGTTGGACGCCCGAGCCTTGCTATCAGGGTTTCTGAAGTTTATCAGGCCATGCGCGATGCTAAAAGTCTTTCCCCTCACTCCCCCAAAACCTCAATCTACGCAGCGGTTAGAGTTGAGATAAAAGCACGCTTTCCCAATGAAATTGACGCCATTGATCCAGATAAAGGGCTCAAGGATGACGCTATGGCGAGGGCCATTAGCAAGCTTATTGATGAGGACAAACAATCAGGGCGGTATCTCGCCGATAAACTATAAATTGGCACCTATTTTATCGGTATTTTTCGCGGTCTAAGAACGTGAACTCTGTCTAACCCACCGGCAATCCCGCCGATGGGAGACAGACTATGCAAAATACCCCCACCCCCGATAACGCTTCGTATGACCGCGACTACCTCGAAACCCTTTTAAACGAAAAGCAAGCCGCAGCCTTTTTAGGCGTTGCGCCTCGGACGCTGCAAAAATGGCGGGTCATTGGCGGCGGCCCAGTTTTTATCAGTATTTCAAACCGAGCAGCACGCTATCGGCGGAAGGACCTGTTTGCTTGGGTCGAAGTGCGCCGTAAGAGCAGCACATCCGACACTCGCCCCGATTTGGGAGCGTAGGCCGTGGGTGACATTGGAGAGAACCTCCCGTCTTCTCCCGAAAGTGAGAAAGACCGGAAAGAAAAATCCGGTTTGGAGGCTCTGCAAAGAAAGCTCGGGGCTTATGGGAAAGCTCATGCACGACTGTTGGAGGTTCTGTCCTATCTGAAAGAACTTAAACACGCCTCCCGCGACGGATGCGCCGATATAATCAGCCCGTTTTGGCTCGATGCCTATAAGTTTCAGCCCGATCAAGAAAATCTGGGCTGGCTTATCGGCAAACTTGAAGGCTGCGCCCGATGGCTTTCCTTTCGTCATTACAAAGAGGATGATAAAATTCGCTTTGGCAATGTCAGCATGTGCCGCAAGGATTTGCTGTGCCCCTTCTGCGCTATGAAACGCGGGGCAAAGTTTCTACAGGATTATATGCCAAGATTTGCCGCGCTAATAAAAGCGTATCCTCATCTGATCCCCGTCCTGATAACGCTAACGGTTAAAAACGGGCCGGATTTGAGAGAGCGCGTCGAGCACCTTTTTGTTTCCCTTACAAAAGTCAAAGGCAAGCGGCGAAACGCGAAAAGCGGTGGTCGATGCAAAAGCGAGTTAAGCAAGATCGTCGGTGAGGTGGGAGCTTATGAAATCACCCATAACCCGAAAACGGGCTGGCATCCCCATGTCCATATCCGCGCACCAAACTTGGTTAGGGCGATCAATCGTCAGGTTCCTCGCGTACCGCCGCCAGTCCCACCTTCGCCTTAAACGCCGCCGTATGCTTCTTCCGTGTGTTCGCCATTTCTATCCCCTTGGTTTTTCACCATTCTTGGGGCGATACCACACCTTAACTCTAGCCCAAAATCTGTCCAGTTTTTGCCAGCCACCTCATAACCCCGTTT
>CAIXLI010000110.1 GCA_903920205.1 uncultured Pseudomonadota bacterium | reverse complement strand
CGTTCCCTCATCGCTTCCAGCGTTTGATGATCAAGTTTGCGGGCGTCGTCTTTTCTCATGCCCACAGAGAATCACACCCGATTCGCCACGTCAACAATTATGTTCTCTTACTTATGAACTTATTAATACGCTAGCGCAGCAAATTAATATTTTGGTTCGCCTTGCCGGTCTTCATCGCATGAACGACTCAAACCCACTAACCGCATGCGCCGATATCCTTGGCATGTTGGAGTGCGTCCTTGACTATCAAGAGGCGGGATTAGCGGTGGCGGAAACGCCCCATCTGGCCTTAGCCTTTATTAAGATTGCCTCTTACTATGACGCGGCGCCTTTTGTTGAAGTGCAAGCCCTCAGTCTAGCAGAAAAAGTTCTGAAGCTTTATCCCGAAGCAGCAACGGAAGAGCTGAAAGAAGCACTGAACATCCTTGCCTTTCAAAAATCCCGAGGTACCGCTGTTTGCAGTAGAGCCATGGCCCTATGTGCCATCAGTTTCCCTGTCAGGAAAAAACCTAAAAAACACAAAAGACGTTTCCACAAACAAAAAACGTATTCTCTATAACGACACCATTCCGTCATAACAGACGATAAATGAAGGAGAAGGAAAATGCCTAAATCTCGTATATATCAAGCTTTAGATATATTAGAGGTCATTACCAAGAAAAACGAAATCAATGCATCGAACGGGCTGTTCATCGCTAGTGAGATCAATAAGATGGTCGACCTTGTCGCTCAAGATGATGTCGCTCAAAACGAGGCAGACAGGATTCTTACTATGGTGGGATTTGCGCTAAAAACAAGGCAGGCACAGAATCCTCAGGTAGCGACATCGGCATTGGCTATGAGGCTTACCGATATTGCACATAAGAATTTATTTCAAAAAACTGCCGAGTCAGCTCTTAAATTAGTAAAGACGGTGCTTGGAATAAATCCTAAGGCAATGGCGCATGACTTAGGAGAAAAGATGGACGAGATTATCCACAAGGCTCAAAGTCCTGATGCTTATCACGTCGCAGCCACCATACGGCGGGAATTTGTGCCTTCCGCAAAGGCAAGGAAGCCCTCCGCAGCGCCCAAGTTCTAATCCGCTGCGCCCCTACTTCGTCGCTGCCAACTGCGCGACATCAAAGGATGCTCCGACATAAAGCCCATGCTCGCCTGTCACGATTTTGAAGGCGTCGGAAACGCCTAGGACCGTTTCCGCGCCGCCAAGGACCAGAAATCCGTCGGGAGGCATAACGCCGTTGATCGCGGCAAGAACCCGCGTCTTGGTAGGCAGGTCGAAATAGATCAACACGTTGCGGCAAAACACGATGTCGAAAGGCCCCGCGACGCCGAAATCGGTCAGCAAATTACCTTCGCGGAATTGCACCATCTGGCGGATGTTATCTTTGATCTGCCATTTGTCGCCTGCGATTTGCTGGAAGTATTTGACGAGATGCGTCACGGGAAGGCCGCGCTGCACCTCGAACTGGGAGTAGATTCCCGTTTTGGCTCGTGTAACCATTTCACGCGACAAGTCGGTGCCGATAATGTCGATCTTCCAGCCCTGAAGCTTGGCGGCTTCCTCGGCGCATATCATCGCCAAAGAATAAGCTTCTTGTCCGCTCGATGCTGCTGCGGACCAGATGCGGATTTGCTTTTTCGCGGCACGCGCCGTCAACAAGCGTGGCAAAAGCGTTTTTTGGAAAAGAGTAAAAGGCTTCTGATCGCGGAAGAAAAAGGATTCATTCGTCGTCATCGCCTCGGTGATGTCGAACATCAGGGTTTCCTCGCGTCTGGCGCGCAAGGATTGCGCCATGTCTTCCAAAGACTTGAGGCTATGCTTACGCGCGACGGGGAAGAGGCGCGATTCCAGAAGATAGGCCTTTTCAGGAGTCAGCACGAGGCCTGAGCGTTGCTTTACTAGGGTCGAGAACAGTTCGAAATCTTCCGGCTTCATGCCCTGCCCCCCAAGCCTTGGATCTTGGTCGCACTCTGCCGCACCATGGCACCGATTTCACCGATAGGCATAAGAGAGGAACAAAGGCCGGCGACGGCAACAGCACCCGGCATGCCCCAAACTACGCTTGTCGCTTCATCTTGGGCGATCACGGCTCCGCCTGCATTGACGACGGCTTCGCCGCCTTTCATGCCGTCTTGCCCCATGCCCGTCAGGATCACGGTAAGAATGCGCCCACCATAGACTTCGACCAGCGAACGCAGCATGGGATCGACCGCAGGGCGGCAGAAATTTTCAGGAGGATCTTTGACCAAACGAACCGTGGGGCCTTCCGGCTTTTTGACGATCAGCATATGGAAATCACCCGGGGCAACATAGTAATTTCCGGCGCGAAGCACTTCGCCGTCTTTCGCTTCCGCGCATAAAACGCCGCATTGCTTACTGATATGATCGGCAAGAATGGTCGTAAAAGCGGGCGGCATATGTTGAGTGATGACGATGGGCTGCGACAGGCCAGCGCCTATGGATTTGATGACTTCGAACAGGGCTTGTGGGCCGCCGGTCGAAGAGCCGATGGCTATAACATCAGGCTTGGTGATCGGCATCGGGCGCAAAGTAATTTTCTTTTTCTCGGCAGGCGCGGAAGAAAAACCGGTGGTCGTTCTTTGGGGCGTCTGGCGGACGTTCTTGCTCCACGCAATTGCGCCAAGAGCTCTGACTTTTTCCCGCAAATTACGTTGAAACTCTCCGGGAACGGCCATTTCCCGCGCAGAAGGCTTGGGCAAATAATCGGTCGCGCCCAAGGACATGGCCTTGATGCTGATCTCCGCGTTCCTTTGCGTCAGGGTCGAGGCCATGACAATTTGCACGGCCGGATCAATCTCTTTCAGTTTGGGGATCGCCGTCAAACCGTCCATGACCGGCATTTCGATATCGAGAATAACGACGTCGGCGGGCGTGCGACGTAGGGAATCGACGGCGAACTGGCCGTTGCTGGCGGTCGCCACGACTTTAAAGGCGGGATCGCTATCCAGCGCGCGCGCGATAAAGCCGCGAATGACCAAAGAGTCGTCGACAATAAGCACGCGCACCTGAGGCGAATCGTTCGCCGTCGACTTGACGGCAGGGGGAGGAGTCAATGACATCATACTTCCGTTAATTTTCAATCAGCCCTAGTTGTTCAAGTTTGCCGCGGATGATATCGGCATCAAACGGCTTCATAATATATTCGTTCGCGCCAGCCCCCATGGCTTCCTGAATGTGCCCGAGATCGTTTTCTGTCGTGCAGAAGACGACGCTGGGGCGGTCCCCGCCGGGCAGTTGGCGCAGCGCATGGAGAAACTCCATGCCGTTCATCACAGGCATGTTCCAATCAAGCAGAATAAAGTCAGGCAGCTTCGCCTTGCACGCGTCGAGAGCGACTTGACCGTTTTCGGCGTCTTCGCAGACGTAGCCTATGGCTTCAAAGATCTGGCGCGCAACCTTGCGGATGACGCGGCTATCATCGACGATCAGACAAGTCTTCATGATAAGGCTCTCGCTTTCACAGTAAATCCCCCCCATCTTCAGCGACAAAGCTAGGCAGCGTGCGCCTGATCCAGCCGTAGAAAACGAGGAACGTCGATAACAACCAACAAAGTGCCTTGCAAACGATAGATACCGTTCGAAATTTCCTGCCAGCGGGGGTCAAGGGTCGCCGGATTCCGTTCGAAATCGGCGGCGGGGAGGCTCATGACCTCGCCGACCTTGTCTACGACAACGCTGTACAACTCACCCGCATGTTCTACGACCACGCTCATGCCCTCGGTCGAGTCGCTGCGCGGAGGGAGGCCGAGACGCGTGCGTGCATCGACCGCCGTCACAATGCGTCCGCGTAGGTTGAGCGACCCCAAAATTTCCGGCGGTGCCAAGGGAACATGCGCGATGCGCTGCGGCCCCAGAACGTCTTGCACCTTGAGGACGGGAATGCCAAAAATCTGGTTCGCTATGGTCATCGTCACGAACATGCCCTGCGTCGCGTCTTCGACGGCGACCAGAGCCGTTCCCGCGGTGGAAGTCGGAAGCGTACTCATGACAGGTTCCCCCCTTGTTTCAGGCTTTCGTGCAAGGCGTTCAGCAAGCCCTCCCTGTTGAATTTAGCGACATAGTCGGTGAAGCCGGCCTGCCTTCCCCGCTCCAGATCGCGCGGCGTTGCGTGGGACGACATCGCAAAGATCGGCAGCTTGCTCCACTTGCCTTCGCCACCGCGCAGAGCGGAAACGAAGTCAAAGCCGTTCATGTTCGGCATCTCGATATCGCTGACGATCGCGTCGAAGGACGCTCCGTCTTCCTGGAGCTTCAGCGCCTCGTTGGCGTTCTCAACCGCCGTGACGTCGTAACCCGCTACCGTCAGCAAAGGGGTCAACAGGTTGCGGAAGAACGGGCTGTCATCGACCAACAACACGCGGCGCGACACATCGCCGTCAAAAGCGCCGTCGTCTTCGCCAAACCAGCTTTGGAACGCTTGCGACAGATAGAAAGCCGCATCGACGACATCGGTGGCCTTGCCGGAAATAATGGATGTGCCCAAAGTGCCCGGACGACGCCCCGACAGATCAACTTGTAGGCGTTCTTCGACGATATCCAGAATTTCGTCAACCATCAACCCCATATGCTTGTCCTTGTCGGCGAAGACCAGAACCGCCTGCGTGCCTACCTTGGGAATAGCCACACCCTGGGTGACGGGAACCAACGGCATTAGCTTGCCGCGATACTGAACCATCGGAACGCCTTCCGAGTATTCGAGCGTCGCGCAATCGATTTCCTCCAAACGCGCCACCAGCGCCAAGGGCACTGCCTTCTGCGCCCCTTCTCCGGCGCGGAACAGGAGCAGCGATTGTTTGGTTTCTCCATGCCCCACATGCGCCGAGGCGATGGCCTGACCGCGCGCTGCCGGGCTGTGAACGTCGCCCGCATGCATCACGATGGCGTTGAGGTCGAGGATCATGATGACGCTGCCGTCGCCAAGAATGGTGTTGCCGGAGAAAAGCCCGATATTGCGCAAGATCAGCGCGACGGGCTTCACCACGATTTCTTCGGTATCAAACACGCGGTCGACGATAACGCCGAAGGTCGAATTACCGACCTGAACGACAACCACGAAAGCGTTGCCGTTCGCCTGAATATCGTCTTCGCCCAATTTCAGCGTTTTGCGCAATGACACCAAAGGTAGCAAACGGTTGCGCAGACGAAGCACGGGCGTTTCGTTAATCAGTTCGATGCGGTGTTCGCTGGTGGGCGAAGCCTTGACCAATTCGACGACGCTGATCTGTGGAATTGCAAAACGCTCATCCAGACATTCGACGATCAACGCGGACACGATCGCCAGCGTAAGCGGTATCTTGATCGAGAAGGACGAGCCTTTGCCTGCGACCGACTTAAAATCGACGGTGCCGCCGATGCGTTCGATGTTGGTGCGCACGACATCCATGCCGACGCCGCGACCGGACACTGAGGTAACCGCTTCGGCGGTCGAAAAGCCAGCCTTGAAGATGAACTGCATCACTTGCTGCTCGGTCATTGCCGCCAGCTCGGATTCGCTCGCCAAGCCTTTTTCCAAAATCTTGGCGCGAATTTTATCGACCGCCAGACCTCTGCCGTCGTCCAGAATGTCGATGATAATGTGACCGCCTTCATGATAGGCGTTCAGCGTCACGATACCGGTTTCCGGCTTGCCTGCGCGAAGGCGTTCGGCAGGCGTTTCGATACCGTGATCGGCCGAATTGCGCACCATATGGGTCAAAGGATCCTTAATCAGCTCCAACACCTGCCGATCCAGTTCTGTTTCGGCGCCAAGCATTTGCAGCTCGATCTTTTTATTCAATTCATGCGCCAGATCGCGGATGATGCGTGGCAGTTTTGCCCATGCATTGCCGATAGGCTGCATGCGCGTTTTCATCACGCCTTCCTGTAATTCGGACGTGACTTGATTCAGGCGCTGCAATGGCGCGGCAAAGGAACTGTCCTTCTGCCCGCGCAAGATTTGCAGCAACTGATTGCGGGTCAGAACCAATTCGCTGACGGTTGTCATCAGCGTTTCCAGCTGATCGACATTCACGCGAATAGACTGATCGGCAATGGACGCGGCACCGGACTTACCGGTTTGTCCCTCGCCCGAAGGCGCGACGACCGTGGCGACTGTGGCTGCCTTGGCTGTCGGGGGAGGTTCGATCGGTTTTCCGCCATTCATGTTCGCGCTCAACGTTGCCATATCGCCTGCAGGAACGGGCACAAACCCGAATTCGTCCGGCGCGAAGGGATCAACGACGGAAGGTGCGCTCGGCGCGGCTTCCTGAGCCTTCGGCGCTTCCTCTTTTGCCGCCGATGCGGTCTGTCCGCCCAATTTGCCTTCCGCCATCGCGTTGAGCGAGGCTATCAAATCTTCGTCATTGCCTTCGGGAGACTCGACTTCATGTTGTTCAAGGTAGTTCAGCAGGGCCTTAATTCTGTCAATCGAGGCCAGAATAAGATCGACGGCGACCGGTGTAACTTGTAATTCTCGATCACGGAATTTACCCAAAACGTTCTCACCCGCATGCGCCAGATGTTCGAGGCGCGGCAGACCAAGGAATCCGCAAGTGCCCTTAATCGTATGAACGAGGCGGAAGATGCTGCCGATCAGATCGGGGTCGTTGGGGTTCTGTTCCAATCTTACAAGCTCGACATCGAGAGTCGCTAGATTCTCAGAAGTCTCCGTAAGGAAGTCGCGGAGAAGATCGTCCATAGTTATTTCCTCTAAGATAGAGTTCGCGTCACAGAACGCAGGAGGGAATCAACGTATATCACTCCGCGCACAAAATTCTAAGAACCGATTGCGCACAAAGAAGGTTCAGACTCGGATTGTGCGACAGACGAGGCAAGCGAAAGCTCAAGCCGATCAGGCACAGAATGATCGTGAGCCAATCCAAAACCAAAATGCGCCGCAAACCTTCCGGTAAGATACGCCTGTATGCTTCGCGGAGATAATTCTTCTATCGGCAGCGTGCCTTCCAACGCTTCTTGAATATTGAGATTTAAGGAAGCGTTGCGCCCGACGATCTCGAACCGACAGCCGCCCCCTGCCCCTTTAATGTCGCTCAACGTAATGGCTCCGCCATAGGCGAGGGATTCTTCAGCAAGAACGATAAGATTAAGAACGGTTTTCAAAAAACCGCGCCTCTCGGCCACATCGACGGCGGGTACATTGTCGGGCCATGTCAGCGATACCTTGGTTCCTGTCAGATATTGTTCGGCGACCTGACGCACATCCCTGACGCCCAGCGTACTTTCGCTTCCCGCGCGCCCATAGGCCATGCGGTATAGCCGCAAACGGCGGGCGGCGGTAGCACCGCTGTCCCCGATCAACTTCATCGCTTCGGCAACAACGGAGCCGCCGATTTCCTCGATCAGTTCGACCCCGTTGTTAATAGCGCTTACGGGGCTGACCAGATCGTGGCACAGCTTCGACGCCAGAAGTTCCATCACGCGCATATCGAGTTGCATAACTACGCCGCCTATTTACGGGGGATTTGAATAACTTAGACAAGCAGCCTACAATTACTTATGAGTCGTTAAGAGACGCTTAATATCAGGGTTCGACATTCAGCATATTTGAAGGAAAACCTCGATTTTCCCTTGAGTACAAGATGTTGCCCCCGTAACCCTAACTTCAGCCTAGGCCATGAAAATATTCTTTAGTGCCAGCCACTCCCTCCTCGCCCAGAAGGCTTTTGTCGAGATGACAAAGCGTTATGGTCAGTCCGATCCGCGCGATGCCGATTACTTTGTCGTGCTGGGGGGCGATGGGCAGGTTTTGAACACGCTTTACGAATCGATGGAGACAGGGAAACCCGTTTTTGCGATTCGCAGAACCGAATCGGTCGGATTTCTGTGTAATAAATTCAACAATAAGGACGACCTGGAACAAAGACTGGTGCGGGCCCAAAGCGTCACGCTCCACCCCTTGCGCATCGAAGCGGAGACGACGGAAGGAACAAGCTTCTCCGCTCTGGCGATCAACGAGGTTTCCATTCTCCGCGAAACGCCGCAGGCCGTCCGCCTGCGCATCCTGATCGACGGCATCGAACGCATCGCAAAATTCAGCGGCGATGGCATCTTGGTCGCCACGCCTGCGGGCAGCACCGCCTACAACCATTCCTGCGGCGGGCCGATTATGCCGCTGAACGCCAATACGCTGATTATGACGGCGATCTGCGGTTTCCGCCCGCGCAATTGGTCTTATGCGGTTCTGCCGCAAGACGCCGCCATTGAGATCGACATTCTGGAAACCAACAAACGTCCGGCAAGGATCGAGGCGGGCAATGCCGTCCTCCACAACGCCGTCAAAGCAAAGATTTGGCAAGACCGCGCCCAAAGCATCACCTTGCTGTTCGACCCCGACCAGCACTTAGGCGAACGCATCATCCGCGAACAGTTTATGCTCTAGACTTTGCCGACCTTAACATCCGTCAGATGCCCGTCTTCGTCGTGGGTCATGGTCATCAAAGGCGCTTCTTGCCATTCGACGACTGTTTCGGGCGAGAAGCCGTACATTGTCGCCAGATCTTCGGGGGCCACAATAGCGCGGGGTTTGCGGCGTTGGCGTCCACGGAAACGCAGCATGTTGTAAAGCGCCCAACCGAGGTAAAGCACGGTCATGACGCCCGCGACTTGCCCATAGGATTGGATCATCGGAACGATCGCCAGCGCGGGGTACTTGCTGTAGTCATCGAACCCGTTGAACGCCCAATGCGCCAAATCGGCGACAAAAGGCCACGCTTCGCGGATGAAGTAGATGTAGATGATCCACAGGAAAATCGTCAGGATGATGTCGCGCAGCTTTGCCAGCGACGAGACGTCCTCGGATTCGGTGATGATGTAATGGTCGTAGGACGGATGCTGGTCGGTCATCTGAAACCTCTGTCTGACGATCCCCACGCGGCGCGTTTGGTGCGGGATTTAAAGAAGGCTTTGGGAACAGCCACCAGCATCGTGAACATGGAAATGATCCAGAACACGAGAGGATACCAGATGGTCCAGCCCAAAAGGCGCAACAATTTATTTTCGTAACGCGTTTCAATCGTCATCGCCGTCACGAATTGCAGCAAGTTGACGAAGGCCAAGATCAACCCCCAGAAAGCGGGCGGGAAAATGGTCGGCACGTTCAAAGCCGCAGGCATGACAAAGAACTTACCCAGAGACCACAAGATCAGCGACAGAAGGTAGGAATAGGCCCACACGGTGCTGAGGACGAAATCGACGATCAGGATCCACATGCGGTGGTCCATCCATTTCCAGATGCGCACGATGTTCTTGAAGAACACCTCCGCGCCGCCCTGCGCCCATCGCACGCGCTGAGTCCACAAGCCGCGCAGCGTTTCGGGCATCAATATCCAGCACAAGGCGTTCGGTTCATACTGAATGGCCCAATGCCGCAGTTGCAGCGACCAGCTGATATCGATGTCCTCGGTAATCATGTTGATGTCCCAATAGCCGCAATCATGCAAAGCGCGGCGGCGGAACGAGCAGATGACGCCCGATATCGTAAACAAATGCCCGTAAATACGCTGGGCGCGTTTGATAAGGCCGATAATCGAGGAAAACTCGCCGACCTGGACCTTGCCGACAAGGGTTGAGCGTGTGCGAACACGGGGATTGCCGGTAACGGCGCCAACGCGGGGATTTTCGACCATCGGACGCACAAGATACGCCGTGGCGTTGACATGCATAAGCGCGTCGCCGTCGATGCAAACGATGTACTCGCCGCGGGCCGCCAAAGCGCCCATACGCAGCGCCATCGCTTTGCCCTGATTGGCGGCAAATTGGATCACGCGCAGGCGGGGATATTCCTGCGCCAGACGTTCCAATCTTTCGCCGGTATCGTCGCTGGAGCCGTCATTGATGGCGATGATTTCGAAATCGGGCCAATTTTGCGCATTGGCGACTTCGATCGTCTCCTCAACATTGGCGCTTTCGTTATAGCAAGGCACCAAAATCGACACGAAAGGATATTCAGAAACAGTCGGCGCTGTTTCCGGGCTTGGTGTGCCGCGTTCCCAGTGGAAATAGAAGTACACGCCGCCCAAAATCCACATCACCGACATGAACAGCGGATACAGGAAAATGAAGTCGAGCATATAGCCGGTCACAAGTCCGTAAAGGACAAGGAACAGGATGATTGAGAGGCCGAAGATTTTTCTGGTCATGGCGTGTACGGATAAGTTTGCAGTGAGAAATCTTTATGAAGCGCTTCGGCGTCCGGCACATTAGCGATGAAGTCGTCGGGATAATAGCCGAAATTCAACGCCCTGCGCCGTGCGAGCAAATTCATCTGCCCCCCAAGTTTTTCTGTCGGAATGGCGCGTCCGCTGTCCTTAATGCGCCAATCGACGGATTGAAGCTCAAACACGGTGTGCTTCAAACCTTCGGGTTTTTGCGCGACGACCGAGACGAGCTTCTCAAGCCATGCATCTTGATCGCCCGAGGGGACATTTTCCATATCCGGCATCGCTTCGACCGCGACATAGTCGTAAGACTGCAAGAAGCGATCATAGCTTTGCGCGAACCATTCCTCGCTGCCGGGATTCAAAAGCAGCGGCGCATAGATATTGCGCACGGTCTTGAGCGGCGCGCGATAGGCCGCCACATGGGAGGTCAGCTCTTGCGTGAACTGGATCAGCATATCGGTCTTGAACGAAGTCCACCGCGCCAGCGTATCGGGATTGGCGCGAATGTCCGAGATCGACGCGGGGAAACCAGCCGCTTTATAGGCTTCCAGCGCCAAAGGACTTGCATCCTCAAAATCCGACAGCATCGCGTCGTCGTGGAACAGCAACCCGTCGATAGGGCCATGGCGGCCTAGATCCTCGTAAAGGCCGATAATGCGGCGGCGTCCTTCGGGATCAAACGGCGAGACGCGGTGATAGGCTTTGGGGTCGGACGACGCCGTATGGGAGGCCTCGCTCCACGCCTGAACCTTGGCGACGCCGTCGCCGAAATCGAAGGATAGCACAGGCAGCCAGCCATAGACTTTGACTTGCGCACGCGTGGCAAGCTGCCACGCGACGCGGTTGAACAAATCCTCGCGCACCGGCAGGAAACGATTGGGGAAGTACACCGACGACGCCATGCCCGAAGCGGTGGGATCGGAGAAGGCCTGTAAGAAAACCGTATTGATCTTTAATTTGAAGATGCGCGAAACAAGCGCGTCGAGATTACGCTCTTCCTGCGCGGGATCGGGATCATAGACGTAATCCAGATCGACCTGAACCACGCGGATCGGCGTGACTTTGTCGGTCTGACGAACATGAACGGCAAATTTGATCATGTTCGGATCGTCCTTCACCAGCATGCGCGGCACGCTTCTTAGATCGCGGACCGTGGCGTAGCCGTCTTCCAGCGACAGCATCGTCGGCAGGCCTTGCGCGCCCTCAATCATCATACCGAGTTCGTTATAGGCGCCATAGGGCCAGACCATCACGCGGGGCGCTTTGCCGGTTTCTTTTTTGATCGTCTTCAGTGAAGCGGCGGCATCGTCTTGCAAACGACGCGCGTAATGTTCGGCAAGTTCGTAGGTGCCGGTTTTCGGGTCATAGGCTGCCGTCACGGCGTCAGGTTCTTGATTGCCCTGCGGATTGCCGAGGATGCCTTTATGAAGCGCGTGTGAATGCGAGGCCACTTCGACCAAGCCGGATTTTTGCATCTCGCGCACCTGCGCCCATGTCAAAAAGGCGCTGCGCGGCAAGGTCGTGTTACCATAGCGAACGGTATCCCCCGAATGCGCGTCGTCGCCGCCCTGCCCCTTCATCCATTCATCGACCAAGCCGACGATGGCAGGAAAGTGGAACGCCTTCAAAATCGGGTAAACGCGGGTATAGAAGCTTTCATAACCGTCGTCGAACGACAGTAACATGGCTTTTTCCGGCAAGGTTTTTTTGCCCGCGCGCGCCGCCAACAGATCGTCAATGGAGACCGCCTTATAGCCTTGGTCCTGAAGCCAGGCGAGTTGTTCGACAAGTTTAGCCGTCGTTACGCCGTCGTAATTCTGATCGGGATCGGCGTCTTCGACGTTGTGATAACACAGCGCGAGGAACGCCCCCGGGGGAGGCGGCGCAGCCATAGAGGAAGCGCCCGCCCCTGCTAGGAACAGCGACACAAGAACCAAACGAGCGAAAAGACGTATCATCAGAAACGCTCCACAACATCGACTGTCAAACTCACGGCGTCTTCCGCCGACCCATTATAATTCTGATGCGCGTAATTCACGCCTGCGCCCGCATCCAGCGTATCGTTGTAATGCACGCGCTGTTCATAGCGCACGACCCATGCGGGCGATGTTCCATAGTGCTGTTGCGCGTAGAACCCGGGCATCGCCAACAGGCTGTGCTCGTACAATGTCTCGTAACGATGATACAGCGTATGCGTCGCCCGCAATCCCGCCAAAGCCGTCAGATCCAACGAGGGATTGTAGTACAAACGGTTTTCATCCTTGTTGTTCTGCGTGGAGGCCAGATTGACTTCGGCTTCCACCTTGAACTTGGGATGGGTGTAAAGGCGTTCGAGATATTCAGCCTCTTCAACGGTGCGGAAGTTTCCGTCGGAGAACGGCATGACATAGGCGTCCACCGAAACCTGACGCGACTCGCTCTGCCGCCACTGGGCGTTGACGTCATACCGATTAGCCGTCACTCCGGCGTTAAGCGCGCGCAGCGGCGTCGTCGCAGAAAACAGTTCCGCCGCGATCCCCGCGCTCCAGATATCATTAAAGGTATATTTCACCGTGCCGTTAGCGCCAACGCGTTCGCGGCTGTCGTAGGTATTGAAGGTCGGCGCGACGGTAGCCGTCACGTCGCCTTTACGGTACTCAACGCCTGCCGTGGAACGAGTCGTGTCGATTACACCCTCGGCATTAGGCTGGTGTTCATGCGCGAAATCCTCGCCCGCGAACAAACGCCAGTTATGGGCCAACGGCGCGGAGTAGAGCGTAGCCCCGACATTGAACCCCTGCCCGTGCGGCACATCGCCCGCCGAAGCACCACCGGACGGCGCAAAACTATAGCCCGCATGAACGTCCAATTCCGCCATCGCGTGAACGTCCCATGCGCGGTTGGCGCGTTGAACGCCGAGATTTTCGGGGAACCTCACGCGCAAATCCCGTGCCTGTTCTTCGGCTTTTTGGAAATTCTGTAACGCGAGGTTGGCAAAAACCATGCCTGTTTCGTTCCCCACATCGTGACCGTCCTGAATGGCGAGGCCGATATCATAGTGCTCCATCGCCTTGCGGGGCCAGCCACGCGCAAAGTAAATATTGCCTGCGGCGGCGCGGTTCCGCGCATCGAAAGGCCCTGCTTGGACGATGGGCGTCAAACGCTTGTCTGCATCTTCCAAAAGGTCGCTGTAAAGGCGCAGCTCTCCGGCATCAAGTTCAGTCACCGAATGGTCGGCAACCACATGGCCAGTGTTGGGAAGCCGTTCCGGTTCGCCTTTCAGATAAACCCAGACAGGTTCATCTTCGCGCACCTTGTCGATCGTCGCAAAGGCCTCGTCATATTGATCGGCCTCAAGATAAGCATAGGCCAGCAGACGCCGCGTTTCAAAGTCGTCGGGGTCTGTCTGCAAGGCCTTCAAGAAAATATCGCGGGCGATCTCCGGCTGGCGCAAATACAAATAGGCCTCGCCGACAGGCTCCAGCGCATAGTTAGGCACTTCGATGCCTTCTCGTGCCAGCGCGTTGTAATCGTCCACGACGTCTTGCATGCGTTGACGGTCGCGCAAGGCGACCAAGCGGTCGAAGCGTGCGCGTTGAATATTCGGATAGACTGCGGGGTCTTGCAACGCCGTCCATGCGCCGATATGAGTATTGAGCGAGGCGAGAGCACGATCCGTCGCGGCAAAGCGTGTCGCTTCGCTGACGGGCTCCAACGGTCCCCAACGCACCAAAGCCTGATCCGCTTCGCCAACAAGAGCACGGTATTCTTCCCCGTTCATCAACCCAGGGTGTCTGTCGGCATGCGTCAACGCCACCTGAGCCGCGCCCAAGCTGGCTTCGGCATGGATCGCGCCGCGCATAGCTTCTTTGTTTTCCGACGAGAGCGCCTGCGCATGTTGATAGAAATTAAGCGCGACTATCGATTGGTCGTTGAAATTCGACGCTTCGCCACCCGCCAACAGAACGTCAAGATGATCGCCGTAGCGGCGCGTGAAAGCCTCGGCACGAGATTGTCCTTCGGCGTAGCGCCCCAAATCATCGAGACAGCGGACATCTCCCGCCGCAAAAATCGCATTGCCTGGAGATTGGCTCAATCCGTGACGATAGACTACCAAAGCCTTTCCGGACTGATGCAAGGCGCGGTAGGAGCCGCCGACTGCTTCCAAAACATAATCGGGGAACTTCCGTCCCTCGATTTTCTGGTATTCCTTGATGGCTTCCTCGTGACGCCCCGCCCAGCTTAACACCGCGATGATGTCCATGCGCAGGGTTATGTCGGAAGGATCCTGCGCGCGCATGGCACGTAAGATGCTCAAGGCCTGATCGAAATGACCAGCGCGCGCGAGGTCGATGGCATAGCGATGTTTGACCGACACATAGGCCTTGACCAAGGCCGCCGGTCTTTCGGGATGCTTGGCGAGCTGCGCTTCGGCGAAGGCCATCGCCTCTTTGCCGCGTCCTAGATCGGACAGGCTGTAAATCACCCCCACGGCATAGGCGACATTATCGGGGGCCTTGTTCAGAGCGGCCTGATACAAATCCAAAGCCTGTTTGGGCTGGTGCAGAGCGCGATAGGAATGCGCGGCGGCATCTAAAACGTAATCGGGCTGATCGCCTGCGGACAAGGTGCGGTAAAGCGCCGTCGCATCCGCGTGCCGACCCGCCCAGCTGAGGACCGCGACATAATCGCCGGAAACACCGTCATCGGTAGGATATTTTTTGTGAAGCACGGCAAATTCAGCCAAGGCTTCCTTATAATGACCAGCGCGCGCCAAAGAGACGGCGTCCGCACGGAAAGCTAGTTTGATCGCCAAGGACAAAGAATCCGAAGGCGTCGCGTAGGCATCGGTGGCAGCTTGCGCGCGTTCCTTGGCTTCCTTGCCGTGACCAGCTTCGAGCAAACTGAGAATCTCGCCTGCCACGAAATTTTGGTTCATCGGATAGGTCTGCAGACCAAGGCGATAGATCGCCAAGGATTCCTCCGGTTGATGCAAATTGCGGTAGGCGTGACCAATGGAGTCGACCAAATAATCGGGACGTACGCCCGTGGGCAACGTTTTGTAGGCGGCAACGGCATCGGCATCGTGCCCTGCCCAACCCAAAATGGCGGCATAGTCGCTGGCGACACTGATATCTTCGGGATGCTCGGCGCGCAAACGTTGGAGAACGGGCAACGCTTCGCCATAGTGACCGGCGCGTGCGGCTTCAGCCGCTTTGTTCTGTTGAATCTTCCACTCGGCAGGTTTAGCGCCGCGTTCGACCGGATGCTTTGAAATCGCGTAAAGGATCTTAGCCGCCGTTTCTCTTACCGACTTGTGCTCATCTTGCGATGGGGCTTCGTCGGCAGTCGTCGCATCATAGGAGGCGGAAAGAGGGTCAGACGTCGCAATGCCAGTGCCTTCAGAACCTTTGGGCGTATAGGAAAAAGAGCTCGACCCGCGTGGCGCGATGTCTTTATCGGAGCCAGCGAAAACGTGGCCCCCTGCGAGCAAAAGGCCGACAAGAGCAACCACAATCGCCGCACTATATGCATTTTTCTTTTTCATGCGCTTGATCATAATGTTATTACATGACAACAATTGGGCTCAATAGCCGTGTGTCGTTTCTCCAGCGAAATTACTTATTTGTCAATTAGTTTCACCGTTTTGCTCTTTCTTCTGTTGAAACATGATTAATTTTTATTAATGTTTTTGCGCCACAAGAAACGAGGAAACAGAACGATGGCGGAATGAAGTTTCCTCGTTTTCAATGAGTTGCGTCATGCCGTTCCCGCCAGGGTTGTGGGCGGCTTGTTCTGTGCTTGGAAAATGCTGCGAAGAGGCGACGCCCCGTCTTCAGCGGAAGGTCAGCCCTGAAGGTCGGTTAATTAAGGGGGATGATACTCGGACCCGACAGCATGGCGAAATTCGGGACTTCGCCAGCGTCCAGTTTGGTGCGCACCATAGAGTCCAGACGAAGGATGCGCGAATACAAAGCGTGGCTGCGGACCAGAAGGTCGCGCAAACCGGCGGGAACTTCCTCGTCGTTCTCGCCCTTGTCGCTGGTGCATTCTTCGCTGTGAGTTAGTGCATATTGGGGCGCGGTGAATTGCTCGGGCGAAATTTCGCCGGACAGCAAAGCTTTCATCGCCAACAGCCAGGTCATCACTTGAATCAAACGAGCCGAAATGCGCGTGTGTTGATAGCCAACATGCAGACAGCGCGACAATTCGAATTCGCGGCGGTCGGCTTGTTCGTGATAGGCGATGTAGTTGCGAACCTCTTGCGTCAGGGCGACGCCTTCATCGAAGGTGCGATCGAGAAGTGTGGTGGCTTTGGGGGCGGGCATGACTTTGTTCCTTTCGTCTTACCCTCCCTTCGTAGCGCGTTATCCTTAAAAAGAAGTGTAAAAGCCTTTAACAAGGGGTTAATAGGCCAAACCTATTCGCCCCCGATTACTACATTGCCGGATTGCGCGACGGGCGGCGCTTCGGGCTCTTTGTACAAGGCCTTACCCCGAGAACGCAGAATAAGATTGTCTTTCAGACTGATATCGGCGTTTCGTTGGCCTATGACGTGGAAACCTATGTCTTTTGAATTCGCCAGCACATTGCCTTCGGCGACGATGTGCCGATTGTCGTTATAGTCGGAAAAGATCGTGACGGCGCCGTGACCGATTTTGGGCCCGCCGCATTCCTTGACTATATTGTTTTTCAACCGGACATTACCCGACCCGAAAGTTTTAAAAACGCTTTCGCTGGCGATGTAAATGCCCGCCCATTGTCCGGCGCATTGGATAAAATTATCGTGGTACACAACATCGTCTCCGCCCACGACCGACATGCCACGCGCGAATTTATTATCGATGATCGTGTTGCGGAAGGCTTCGATGGCGTGAACCTTGCCGCCGTCGCGTTCATAGCTGACAACGGCGATGCCGTCGTCTCCCGAATTGAAGGTCGTGTTGTCGTGGACAATGATGTCGGAAGAACTGCCCGTCATGTGAATGGAATCCGCCAGCGTGTTGCGGATGTCGTTGTTCCTGACCGTTCCTTGATGCGCGTCGGTCATTAAAATGCCCGCACAGTCGCCGCCATCAATAGCGATGTCGCTGACTTCAAAATGATGCGCGTTTTTTACAAGCACCTCTGACGCCTGCACGTCGTCGGAACGCGTGGTGGACCGGTAGGTCAGCTTGACACGGGATAGCTTCGCGCCCTGCCCTGTTAAGATAAGGGCGGAGTGATCGCGCGTCGTCCCCTCAATCACCGTGTCGGGACCGACGCCGGAAACCTCGATGCCACGCAGGGTGAGAAGGCCGCTGTGGCGATAGATTCCGGCGGAAAGCTGAACGCGCTGCCCCGTTTCCGCCGCGCGATCGAACATGCGTTGCAGCTCGTCTTGCCGATCAACGACCGCTTTGGCTGTCGCAGGCCAAGACAAGAAGCACAGGATAAGAAGAAGAACGGCACGTACATTTATTCTTGTCATTATCGTACCGTGACGTGAGGCTTGGCTTTGTGAGGACCGAAGAAGGCGGGATTAAAGCGTCGGTCTAAAAGGTAATAGAAGCCTAAGCTCAGCAGCAGCAAAAATGTTTTCCAGTTCACCAGCATAGACGGATCGGCGACGCTTGACGCGGCGAGCCAAAAAGTCAGAAATTTCGAGAAATAGAGCAAATAAACGAGCCGCCCATAGATCAAGCTATAAAGCGCCCCCGCCACGATAAGCCCCACAAGCCCGGCAAAGATGAAGTTAAACACGACAAGACCGCTCCACCCCAGCATTTCCAAAAAATAGGCATGCAGCCCCAGACAATACACAACGCCCGTTTTTAAACGTAAAGCCGCATCGGACGGCGGTGCGAAATGGAGCAGCATCCAGGACATCCCTTGATAAGGAGGGTTTTTCTTATCCGACTCCTTGGATGATTGCTCGGGAATTGCCATTTTGGTAAACTCGGCGATCAGGGGAGCCTCTTCGAATTTTACAATGTCCGTCACTTCGCGGTCGGCCAGAAACCACAATTGGCCTTGAAGCGTCATGCGATCCTTCATCCGCCCTATCCCACTTGACGCGTCAGACGGCCCGCCATAGGCCACAAAAACCAGCGGCATGGTAATTAACACAAGGACTACGCCCAAGACGAAAATCCTGCGCAAAGGCAGCCCCTTGTCGCTCCACGCCATCCGGCAAAGCGATGGCCCCACCAATTGTCCCATAGAGATTACATATTCCGTAAATTTATCGCCCAGCAACGCCGAAACGATCAGCACGCCGAAAGCCATAAACCGATAAAACCCCGACTTAGGCGCAATCGCCATCATAACGCCGAGATAGGCCATCGCCATAACGCGGTTACCCATCAAGGAAAGGTAGGTTGGGTCATCCACATCGTTCGCAAAATCAAAACGATCTTGGCCAGTGAGCAAGGGAAATCCGTTTTTTACTCCCACATAAACGAGATAGGCCAGCATCACACCAATAAGAACGTCGATAACACGCGCCAAGGGCATAAAGGGGCGAACCTGACGGGCAACAAAGGCGTCAATCTGACCATTCCGTTTCCATCGTTCAATATAGTGTTCAATAATGAGCGCCGCTGTTCCGAAAAATAGCGCATAGGTCACGGCAAGCCGCAAAAATGCGCCTGTCGCGCTGCCCATCTCTTTCGTTTCGGTAAGATAGCCTCCACTTTCAATAAGAATGCCCGAGATAAACTGGGTTAGCGCGACGCCGCCAAAAGCAGGAAAGAGGGCCAAGGCCGATCCCGGGGCAATCTTGAGAAGATAGAGGTAAAAGGTCCCATAAAGAAATAACGCCAACCACGCCGAAACGGGAGAGTCCCACCAGCCAAAAAGAAAAAGGCCAAAGACACCCGCCGCCGTGCACAAAACCGTTAGGCGCATAAGCCTATTGCATGTTGGCGTCTGTCGTATAGAAAGAGGAGAAGAAGATGCGAGGGTCATAAAAATATTATCGTCACACAAGGATAAAAATTTGACCGAGCCCGATCAACCCAGCGGTGGGAATTCTAGCCGCCCCGATATAAGGAATCAACGCTTCCTTATCCTTTCGCCTTTGTTTCCTCCGGATGTTCTGGGCGGGGCGGAGATGTCCGCCGCTAATCTGGCTCAGTGGCTACGCGAAAAAGGGGCCGATGTGGGGGTCCTGACCACGGCGAAAGCGCCTCAAGAGGCTCTCGACGGCAGGGAAGTCAAGGGGCTGAAGATTTGGCGCGCTTGGATGCCCCGCGCCTATCCACAATACTACGCCATGTCAGCCAAGAAATGGCTTAAACCTTTATGGCACTTGCAAGACCATATCGACCCGCGCAACCGTGGGATTGTCGCGCGGGTCTTGCGGATATTCAAACCGGATTACATCCTGATCCATGGCATGCAGGGGCTTGGGTATAACGCGCTGCGTGAAGTTGCCCGAAGCGGCGTCCCGACTGTTTATTTTTTGCACGATCTCTCTCTGACCTGCGTGCGCATGGGGATGTTCAAGAACGGGAAGGAATGCAAAAAGCGTTGCGCGGCTTGCTGGTTATCCTCGTTGTATAAAACCTTTTGCTTCAAAGGATTTTCGGCACTTCGTTTCTGCTCGCCTTCGCGGGCAAATATCGCTCTTCTCTCGCGATTTTTTCCGGTCCGGCAATGGCCCCATGCCGCGATCTTGAATGCGAACAGCACGCCCGTTCCTACGGCGGCCCGCACGGAATCTGACTCTGTGCGCATACTGTATGTCGGACGTCTGCACAGCACGAAAGGCGTCGACGTTCTGTTGGAAGCGGCAAGCAAGCTAGCCTCGCGTTACACCTTTACCCTGACTGTCGTCGGCGCTGGTCCTGACGAGGAGAAGCTGCGGGCGCAATACGGCACCCTGCCATGGTGCCACTTTGCTGGTTTTGTCTCGCAGCAAGAGATCAGCAACTTCATGATTAATAGCGATGTTTTGTGCATTCCCTCCGTTTGGGCGGAAAACTCGCCAGGCGTTGTCATTCATGCCCTCAGTTTGGGGCTGCCCGTAATCGGCAGCGACAAAGCGGGCATTCCCGAATTGGTCGAAGAAGGAAAAAACGGGATGCTGGTGCCCCCGGGCGATACGACGGCATGGCAGACCGCTCTCGAGAAAATTCTGGAAAATCCGTCAATATTGACGCCATGGCGAAATTATGCTCTGGAAAAAGCCGCCGTTTTCGACCAAGATTACATTGGTGACCGGTTTTTAAATTTTCTGGTGACGCCGCAATAAAGACGCCACATCACGAATTTTTACAAGGGATGATTATGACGCAGACATCGACGAAACAGGGAACCTCCCTTTATCAGGCTCTTTGCGACGATTTAAGGGTTATTGGGGTTGAACATCCGTCGCGTGCGCGGATCGTTTGGTGTTTTTTCTCCTCGGCAAGTTTTCTGGCTGTCTTTCTGTTTCGTATAGGGGGGGCTTGCTACGGACGAGGACTCCTCGGCAAAATTGCGGAAAAAGTGATCCGTCGCATCAACCATCTTTTGATTGCTTGCGATATTTCCAGCTCGGCGACGGCGGGACCCGGCCTTCACCTGCCCCACCCCGTTGGCATTGTGGTCGGCAGAGCCGTCATCGGCGACCATGTGACGATCTTCCAGAATGTTTCGCTGGGCATTCGCCATAGCAGCGAGAACCCCTTGATCGATGCCTATCCCACCATCGGCAACAATGTAAAAATCTTTGCCGGAGCGGTTCTTCTGGGCGACGTTAAGATCGGCAACAACGTCTTGATCGGGGCGAATGCCGTGGTTTTGACAGACATCCCCGACAACTCGACCGCTGTCGGCGTTCCGGCGCGCGTGCTGCCCCGTGGATAAACGGCGGCGATTGAAGGCAGCGCTTCTAGGGTTCGCGCCACAAATCACGAACATCGTTCTTCGTCTTCTCCCCATGATCGCCAAGATGGGGCTGGCTCTATACATAGGACGGTCTTTTAACCTGGCCGATATTGGGACTTACGGCCTCGTCATGGGCGCGGTCACGATGCTGACCGTCGTGATGGGGCAAGACCTTATCTATGTCGTCAGCCGCGATATCGTGGGAGCCCACCCCGCTACTGTCTTGTATAAAATGCGCGATCAGGCCGTTCTTTACGGGTTGAATTATCTTGCGCTCGCCGTCGTGATGGCGGCGCTGATCACCGCGCATGGCGTGGACGTTCCGCCGCGCACGATGATTTACGTTCTTGTTCTTACGGTGTTCGAAAGTTTCGGCGCTGTCACCTATGCCAACCAGAACTCGCTTCATCAGCAGGTTCTTGCCAACGCGATGCTTTTTATTCGTTCCGGACTTTGGGTCTTTCCCGTCGTCGCCCTGTGCATGCTTAATGCCGCATACCGCAATGCCGATACCCTTTTGATCGGGTGGATGATCGGGTCGGGCGTCAGTGTCGTGGCGACGCTGTGGACGTGGCGCAGCCTTCCGTGGGGCGAGGTCATGCGCCGCCCTGTCGATTGGCGATGGGTAGGCAAAGGCGTACGCATCGGCAGCCTTGTCTGGCTGGGCATGATGGGATTGACGGCGGGGACTTTCGTCGATCGCTTTGTCGTCGAGCATTATCTGACGCTTGAGGATGTCGGCGTCCTGACCTTTTATTTCTCGTTTACCAACGCGCTGCTAACCCTGATGCAAAGCGGTGTTTTGGCCTTTGCCACGCCACGAATGATTCAACATCATCGGGATAACGCCCATGACCGCTTCCATCAAGAAGCGCATCGCGCCAGCCGACAAATCCTTATCGGGTCGGGAGCCGTCGCCGTCGGGCTTGGCATCTTTGTCCCGCTGCTCGGTATTCTGCTTGGTCGTCACGCTTTCGTCTCGAGTTCGGGCGTGTTTTTGCTGATGCTGTTCGCCACATGGCTACGCGCGAATGCCGATGTGAAGAACTATATTCTTTTTGCACGTCATCAGGATCGCGCCATATGGCTCGGCAATTTGCTGTTCTTGATTCCGGCTTTGGGCGGCAATCTTTTGCTGGTGCCGCTTTTCGGCTTTAGCGGAGTCGGATACAGCGCCGTTTGCGCCTCGGCCTTTCTGCTCGTCTGGCGCTGGCACCACGTGCGCGGGTATAAGCACCCGACACGCTGATTACCCCGCCAAGACGCGATGGAAGTTTTCGACCATTGCGACGGGTGCATAGAGGGTCATGGCGTCTTGATAGGCGTTCTCGATAATTGTCTGAGGAGCGGGCATAGATGTCAGGGCTCTTAATTTTTCCGCGCAGTCCTCCGCCGATCCTGCCGTAAACAGAAATCCGTTCTCACCATCGCGAATGACATCGACGCATCCCGCCACGCGCGAGGCCAGAACAATACGCCGTGCCAGCATCCCTTCGATCACAACCGTCGGCAAGCCTTCGAACTTTGTGGAAAGACATACAACATTGTGTTTCGCGACCAACGAGGGAACATCGTTGGATGTGGCGACGGAGTGAATGAAAGCAGCGGCGCCTTCGGCTTCTATTGCCTCACGAACGCGGGCTTCGTCAACGCCGGAACCAACCAGCGTAACTTCGATATCCACCCCCTGCTTGCGCAACCTTGCGGCAGCGCAAATAAGTGTGATCGGATCTTTCTGATTAAGATCGGCCCGCGCGGGCATGATGACGCGCAAGGCTGACAAATCCCGCGCGGGGGGTATCGCCTGCCATCGGGTCGGGTCGACGCCGTTCGGAATGATCGTGACCTCGTCCGCAGGAACGCCGAAATATTCCGTCATCGCCGCCGCCGTGCCGGGCGCTATGCTGACGATCCGATCGAGCCCTTTCAGCGCTACAGGAAAAACTAGCTTCTTGATTTTCAGGAAAGTGTTTTGCGGCGCGTGATCCCACAGGACAAATTGCGCCGATGTCGCCAGGCGCAAAAAAGGCGCATAAAGAAACGCTGGCATGAAACCCGCAAAAATAATGGATGCCGGACGCTTGTCCCGCACGACACGCCATACAGCACTGACCGAGCGTATCAGCCCCCAAACTTCGGCCCATGAACGCGCCTTGCCCGTGACAATCGCATGGCTGTCAATGCCGCGTTGTCGATCTTTTTGAACAAAAACGGGAGTTGCCGGTCGCCCTATATACAAAAGGGAGCAGTCCCATCCCTTTTCGCGCAGCCCATAGGCCAAGGCGCTGGACAAGGGAGCGACCCCCCCATCGATGCCTTGGCAAACAATGAGCAAACGGGGCGGTGCGTCGGAATGCGTCATGCGGGCGCGGAAGGTTTATGATTAACAAAGATTGTATCGCGTGCGACAAAATCTCTAACACGCTATCCCTATGAAAGGAAAGGATTTGCTTGCGCCTATCGTATCGGCGGCTATGATGAAGAAAGTGTTGAAACGCAGTTGTTTGTATGGGGTATCATGCGCGTTTGTCATGTGGTGGAAGCCGCAGGGGGCGGTAGCGGTCAGGTTGTTTTCGAACTGGCTCGCTATGGGCTTGAGCACGGAGACGACGTGACGGTTTGTTACGCGCCGGATCGCGCCGAAGCCGGTTTTGTCGCCGCGCTGGAATCCCTGCCTCGCCTTCGCCTTCTCCCCTCTCCGATGCATAGACCAGTCGGGTTGCACGATTTCTACGACGGGTGGCTATTGTGGAAGACCCTGCGCCGCGCAGGGCCGTTCGATATTATTCACGGCCACAGTTCGAAGGCAGGAGCCTTGACGCGCCTTGCGGGTGTTTTCCTTCCCGGCACGGTCGTTTATACGGCGCATGCCTTTTATTCGATGAAACCCGATACGCCGGCTATTTACGGGTGGCTTGAACGCATCCTGAGCTGGCTAACGCCTTGCGTTATCAACGTTTCCAAGGGCGAGCTTGAGCATAGCCGAGGGCTTGGAATCGCCCCCTCGAAACTTTTCCTGGTTCCCAACGGAGCGACGCCCCATTTTAGCGCCTCGCGTGAACAGGCGCGGCTTGCCTTAAAAGCGAAGGACGGCCAGATTTTGTGCGGCTTCGTCGGCAGGCTGGAGGCGCAGAAAAAACCTTTACGCGCGCTTGCCGCTTTTGCGCAGGCTGTCAAATTACATCCTCAGGCGAGGCTTATCCTGATCGGCGATGGTTCCCTGCGCGAAGAGGTCGAAGCAGAACGCATTCGCCTCAATCTGCAGGATCATTGCGAGATGCTGGGCGCGTGCGACGCGCGCAAGATTTTGCCGGGTTTCGACTGTCTTCTGAACAGCAGCGATTTTGAGACGCTGCCCATTACTTTTCTGGAGAGCCTTAATGTCGGAGCGCCTGTCATTGCGCCGCCCGTTGGCGGCGTGGAAGAAGCCATCATTGAGGGCGTCACGGGCTTTGTCGCGCAGGATTTTTCGGAAAAGGCTTTGGGAGACGCTCTTGAGCGGTATCTTTCTCGCAGCGCGGAACAACGGCAACAAATGTCTGCCTCGACCCTGCAGCATGCCGCACTCTATACCGCCGAGATCATGGGCGAAAAATACAAGATCTTGTATCGCGCCCTTATTCCCTAGCCGTTGTTGAACCCAAGCGACCTTCCATGGTACACTCCGTCAGGCCTTGCTTCACAAGATTTTCGGATGTTAGGAATCGGCGCATGGGTCATTTTTTCACTGCACTTCGGATAATACGGTACGCGCCTTTCAAGCGCGGGATTGCCGCATGTTTTGCCGTGGTCATTGCCTTGGGCGCATGGGGATTGGGCGGAGAGAAACTTGCGGCGCTGAATCCGATGGCGGCACGCGAAAGGACGTCGACAAAAAGTCCGCCGCTTGACGTGTGGGTGTCGTCCCCCGCATATGCCAACGCACCACCCAAGATTTTTGCCTCCGCCACCGGAACACGTATAACCCGCGACACGATCACCTTGCCCCAAGGAAGCATTGTCCGTGCGCATTGGACAGGACAGGACGAAGAAGCGCCGGAATTGATCGTGAACGGCACAAGCAAGAAATTTACCACCGGCCCCCATGGCGATTTTTCGGCAACGGAAGTCCTGACGCAAGGATCAAGGCTTGGCGTCCGACGCGGTTGGACGACATTGGCGTCGTGGAATATCCGCGTTTTGCCTGATAATCCGCCGCATGTGTCGATGACCGCACCTCCCGTTCTGTCCGACGATAAAAAGCTTCGCGTGGCCTATGACGCATCGGATGATTTCGGCATCGCAGCAATCGCGTTGCGCGTTACGCCGCGAGATACTTTGCCGGGGTCCAATAACGCTCCGGTTGATATTGCCCTGCCCGTTCCCTCGTCCAAAAGGATATCACGCACCGATTTTGAAGACATCGCCGCGCATCCTTGGGCGGGACGAAAAGTAA
Source organism: uncultured Pseudomonadota bacterium (assembly GCA_903920205.1). Classification (GTDB taxonomy): domain Bacteria; phylum Pseudomonadota; class Alphaproteobacteria; order UBA9219; family UBA9219; genus CAIXLI01. Next base: position 35,615 of record CAIXLI010000110.1, on the reverse strand, counting down.
CGCTGCAAATCGTTGCCACCAACGAGACAGGAAAAACAGGTTTAAGCGACGCCGTCGACCTTACTTTACCGGAACGATCTTTTGTCCACCCCCTCGCCCGCGTCTTGATCGAGGAACGCGCTAAACTAATGCAGCGTCCCGACGACAAAATGCTGCGCGAGGAGACCGCGAATATCATGGCGAATATCGCGCATGACCCCGCCAATTTTCACGGCGATCCTCTTATCCTCATGGCGCTGCGCAGCGGCGCGGTGCGCTTGGTTCTGGGGCATGACATCAATGCGGCGATATCGGTCAATGACCTCCTGTGGCAGACGGCCTCCCGCATCGAAGACGGCCCTACAGGCGCGACAAAACGCGCGATTCAAGACGCAGGACAAGATATGGCGGACAATTGTAGGTTTGAGGAATGGGCTGACGCGCTTAGGCTGCCAGCAATTCCGCCAGCATATCGGAAAGGAACGTTTCCAAATGTTCGCGGCGGGCGAGCTCGGCATCGCGCTCAGCCTGCAAAGCAGCCTCTTGAGCTTTTTTCATTTCAACGTAATGAATGAAATCGATAACCATGAAGCTCCTCCCCATTCGTTAGGAAAGACTATACCCTATTTTTCATGGTTAATAAAGGGTGAAAACAATGTTTTCGTAATCCTTTGTTATTGAATCCTAATTTTTAAGCCTTACGGAAGGCGACCCCCTTATTCAGCATCCGGCCTCAAACTATACCCCTCGCCGCGAACGGTGACAAGGTAGCGGGGGTTTTTGGGGTCGGCTTCGATTTTGCGGCGCAGGCGGGTTACTTGAACGTCTATGGTGCGGTCGTTAATCGCTTGCCCTGCGGCGCTGCGTTCGGCGAGGATTTCGCGGCTGAGAACTTGGCCCTGGGCTTCCGCCAAAACGCGCATCAACCCGGCCTCCATGCCTGTCAGGGCGACGATCTCGTTGGCTGATTTCAGCTCGTTGCGTTCGGGATCGTAGGTCCACACGCCGAGGCGCAATTCGGTTTTCACGTCAGCTTTCGGTTTCGGGGCGCGGCGCAAAATGGCGTTGATGCGCAAGAGCAGTTCCCGCGGTTCAAACGGCTTCATCAGATAATCGTCGGCGCCTGCCTCTAACCCTTCGATGCGGTCTTCGGTTTCGCCTTTGGCTGTCAAAAGCAAAATCGGCAGAGGCAGAACGCCCACACTCTCCAGACGCAAAGCGCGGGTCAGATCAAAACCGTTTTCGCCGGGCATCATGACGTCCAGCACCATGAGATCGAAAGCGAGACTTTTTAGTTTGGCACGAGCGTCCCCAGCATTACGCGCCGTCGCCACGATAAAACCCTGCTCCCCCAGATACCGAGCCAACAGCCCCCGTAAACGCGTATCATCGTCAACGACAAGAATATGCGGCGCAAGAGCGAGAGACAAAGAATAACCTTAGTTTTTGCGATCCACAACAAACCGCGCGACATCTTCCAGATGCTTGGCGCGGCCTTCGAAGACCGACAGATGGCTGATGGCTTGTTCCGACAAAAGCTTGGCTTGGCTCCGTGCACGTTCCGCGCCCAGAATGGTGACAAAAGTCGCCTTCCCCGCCACAGCATCGCGCCCGACAGGCTTGCCGGTTTCGGCTTCCGTCCCTTCGGCGTCCAACAGATCGTCGATAATCTGGAACGCCAACCCAAGATCATGCGCATAAGCGCGAAGCGCGTTGGTGTGCTGTTGCGAAGCCTTGCCCAGAATAGCGCCCGCTTCGGTTGAAACGGCGATCAACTCGCCGGTTTTCAAACGCTGCAAACGCGTGATCGCGCCAATATCAAGCTGCGTCGTTTCGGCGATGAGGTCGAGCATCTGCCCCCCCACCATGCCATGCACGCCCGAAGCCCGCGCCAAAGCGGTTACAAGGCGGCAACGCACTTGCGGGTCTTCATGCGTGCGCGGGTCAGCGAGAATTTCAAACGCAATGGTCAGCAGCGCATCCCCCGCCAAGATCGCGGTCGCTTCGTCGTACTTTTTATGCACCGTCGGATTGCCACGCCGCAGATCGGAATCGTCCATCGCGGGCAAATCGTCATGCACCAGCGAATAGCAATGCACGCATTCGACAGCGGCGGCGGCGCGCAAAGCGCATTCGTCGCCGACGCCGAAAATACGCGCCGAGCTCATCACCAAAAACGGGCGCAACCGCTTGCCGCCATTCAACGCACCATAGCGCATAGCCTCAAACAGCTTGTTTTCGGGAAAATCGGATTTAGGCAGAATGCGTTCCAGCGCGTCGGCGACAGCGGTGGCGGCTTCGGTCATGGCGGAGGCCAGAGTGGGGCTTACTGAGGGCATGAAAAAGAATGGGGGTTAGAGGTTGGAAGAGGAGAGAAGATTAGGATTGAAAAGGCTTAGCCGAAACCGAGCCGTCGGCGCCGATGGCAATTTGTTCGATCTTGGCCTGCGCCTCGCGCAATTTCGTTTCGCAGTGCCGTTTGAGCAAAGCGCCGCGTTCATAAGCCTTGATCGCATCGTCAAGCTTGGCCTTGCCGTCCTCAAGCTGCTTCACGAGCTTTTCCAGCTCGACCAAAGCGTCCTCAAAACTAAGCGCGGCGATCTCCGCCGGAATATGGGCTGTCGATTCCTTCATGGGCAAGGACTTTAATCCCATCCCGATGATTTCGGCAAGCGGAACCGTATCTTGCCCCTAATTCTTCCCACGACATTCTTTGAAGCAGCCGGCAAAAGCGGAATAATTAATGGGCACAGCAACCTAAGACGGGGCGCTAGACATCAGTCGCCGCTTGCTGGAACCCAAGGACTGCGCGAGGGTTTGATTTATGGTCGATTTGGCAGGCATCCCAAGCGCCTCAACTTGTTTTTTCATCTGCGCATTGGTTTTCTGCCCTTTAGGATCAAGGGCTGAATAATCCTCATGAACTACGTCCAGAGCCCCCTTGATGCGCCCCTGAAGAACAATACGCTCCTTGCGGTTATCAGGTTCATCCGTGATTCCCTGAAGTTCTCTGAAGCAATCACGCGCTTCGGCGATGCCTGCCCCTTTGACGGCAGCAACGACTTCGGCCCGCCTCTGCCCGTTGCTTTTCTTCTCTTCAGGACGAATGACTGAATAGTCCGCGCCAGCCACATCCAGCGCCACCCCGATGCCCTTCTGTAGCGCAAGGCTCTCCTGAAGGCGGCCTGGCTCGCCTTTAATTGCCATAAGATTCTCGAAAGCCTGACGCGCTTCACCGATGTAAATGTCTTTGACGGCAGCCTTAACCATAGCCTGTTTCTGCGCCTCGTTCTGAGGCACACCCCCATTTTCCGGGCCATCTCGATTTAACTGAAGCGATTGAGAGATTGCGGGGTGATCCTTGCGGAGAGCATCCAACGTAGGGTCGCGCGTTTCGATGACAATAGGCGTCTCTGCTTTTGCAACGACCGGTGTGGAAGCTAAGGTACCGGCAACAAGGAGGGGCGCTAAAACTTTTTGACGCATAGAGCTCTTCTTTAAAATGCTCATTTTACCACCTAAAGATTTCAAAAAAAACGCAGAGTGACCACAGTTCAAATTTCCCAATAAAACTCTTTCAATTCATACTCATACAAATAAATCGTACCTCATATTGGTTGATAAGACATGAAATGGCCTTCCTTTTTCTGCGCAAAAGAGCAGGAGTGGATGCCTTAAGTAAGATTTTTTCTTGTTTTGCAGGGTTTTTGTCCTAATCCACCCAGTTCCTATAAAAACAACCCATTACTTGTGTATTTCCTGAAAATTTAATCTGGACTTACACAGTACGGATTGCTAATACCCACCCTATGATCCGTCTTAGCCGCCTGACCGATTACGCCGTCACCCTCCTCTCCCATATGGGGAGCGGAAAGGAAGGCGATTTATGGGCGGCTTCGGGGTTAGCGGACACGACAGGCCTTCCGATGCCCACGGTCGCCAAAATTCTTAAACTGATGGCGAAAAGCGGCGTTATTCAAGCGCAGCGCGGCGCGACGGGCGGCTATCGTCTGGCGCGGAGCACTTCTGAAATCTCGGTGGCGGAGATCATCGAAGCCATGGACGGCCCCATCTCCCTGACCGATTGCGCCGACAGCAACCCGCATGAAGGCTGCCAGCTCGACGGTGTCTGCCCCATGAGCAACGGATGGAAAAAGGTCAACGTAGCAGTGCGCCGCGCCTTAACGAGCGTATCCTTGGCCGAAATGTGCCTGACACCCCTGCCCGTCATCGAAAGCGGCGCAACCCACGCCGAGGGTCCTTAATATGACCGCAAAAACCCAAACGCTCGCCAAGAATTTGGCGGAACAGAAATACAAATACGGCTTCGTCACCGCCATCGAGCAGGAAACAGCCCCCCTCGGCGTCAATGAAGACATCGTGCGCTTCATCTCGGCAAAAAAGAACGAACCCGCATGGCTTTTGGAATGGCGTTTAAAAGCCTTCCACCATTGGAAGACGATGAGCGAACCGCATTGGGCGAAAATTCACTATCCCCCTATCAACTACCAAAGCGCCTCCTACTACGCCGCCCCCAAGCAAAGCGCCAAGCCGCAAACGCTCGACGATGTCGATCCCGAATTGCTGAAGACCTACGCCAAACTCGGCATTCCTTTGCAGGAACAGGAAAGGCTAGCGGGCGTCGCAGAACGCCGCGTCGCGGTCGATGCCGTCTTCGACAGCGTATCGGTCGCCACGACCTATAAAAAAGAATTGGAATCCCACGGCATCATCTTCTGCCCAATCTCCGAAGCCGTCATCACGCATCCCGACTTAGTCAGAAAATATCTAGGCTCCGTTGTGCCAATGACGGATAATTTCTTCGCCACGCTCAACTCCGCCGTTTTTACCGACGGGTCGTTCGTCTACATCCCCCGCGGCGTGCGCTGCCCGATGGAACTTTCGACCTATTTCCGCATCAACGCCGAAAACACAGGCCAATTCGAGCGCACCCTGATTATCGCCGATGAAGGCGCGTCGGTCAGCTATCTTGAAGGCTGCACAGCGCCCAAGCGCGACGAAAACCAACTGCACGCGGCGGTGGTCGAACTTGTCGCACTCGACGACGCCGCGATTAAATACTCGACGGTGCAAAACTGGTACCCTGGCGATAAAGACGGCAAAGGCGGCATCTATAACTTCGTCACCAAACGCGGCGCGTGTCGCGGCAATCGTTCTAAAATCTCATGGACGCAAGTCGAAACAGGCTCGGCGATCACATGGAAATACCCAAGCTGTATTTTGCAAGGCGATGGTTCCATCGGCGAATTCTATTCCGTCGCCATCGCCAATAACTGCCAGCAAGCCGATACCGGCACCAAGATGATCCATATCGGCAAAAACACACGCTCGACGATCATCTCCAAAGGCATCAGCGCCGGACGCGCCCAAAACACCTATCGCGGCCTCGTCAAAATTCTCCGCACGGCAAAGGGTGCACGCAACAAAACGCAATGCGACAGCCTTTTGATAGGCGACGCCTGCGGTGCCCACACCTTCCCCGCGCTCGAATCCCGCCAACCCCAAGCGCGTGTCGAACACGAAGCCACAACATCGAAAGTCAGCGAAGACCAAATCTTCTACTGCCAACAACGCGGCCTCAACACCGAAGAAGCCATGGCGCTGATCGTCAACGGATTCTGCAAAGAAGTCTTGCAAGAACTCCCCATGGAATTCGCCGTCGAAGCGCAGAAACTCGTAGCCATTAGCCTAGAAGGAAGCGTGGGATAACATCCCAAAGGAGAAGAACATAATGCTCACCATCAAAAACCTCCACGCCTCAATCGGCGGCAAAGAAATTCTTAAGGGCATCGACCTGTCGATCCCCGCAGGCCAAGTGCATGCGATCATGGGGCCGAATGGGTCGGGGAAAAGCACGTTGTCTTATATCCTCTCAGACCGCGCCGGATACGATGTGACCGAAGGCAGCGTGACGTTCAAAGGGCGGGATTTGTTAAGCTTGAACACGGAAGAACGCGCCGCAGCGGGAGTCTTTTTAGCGATGCAATACCCCGTCGAAATCCCAGGCGTCAGCAACATGGTGTTTCTCAAAACCGCCCTCAACGCCATCCGCGCCTCGCGGGGGCAAAGCCCGCTCGACGCCATGCAAACGCTCAAACTCCTGCGCGGCAAGGCCTCGGCTATCGGCTTGTCCGAGGATATGCTGAAACGCGCCGTCAATGTCGGCTTTTCCGGCGGCGAGAAAAAGCGCAACGAGATTTTGCAAATGGCGGTTTTGGAACCCTCTTTATGCATTCTCGACGAAACCGACAGCGGCCTCGACATCGACGCGTTAAAGATCGTCGCCGACGGCGTCAACGCCCTGCGCTCCCCCGAAAGGTCGATGCTGGTCATCACCCACTATCAACGCCTACTGGATTACATCAAACCCGACGCGGTGCATGTCCTCGCCTACGGCAAAATTCGCCGTAGCGGCGGCGCAGAACTGGCGCATGAATTGGAAGAAAAAGGCTATACCGATTTCGTGAACGAGGCGGCCTGACATGAACGCGGCGATCAAATTCATCGTCTGGGATTGGAACGGAACCTTGATCGAAGACACGCCGCTTAACGTGGCATGCTTCAACCGCATCCTATCCCACAGCGGAAAAAAGAAGATAGACACGCACGGCTACCAATCCACTTTTGAAGTGCCGATAGAAAAACTATATTTCAACAACGGTTTTTCGGAAGAAGAAGTCGCCCGCGACAAAATCGCGCATCAAAATCTTTATCACGACGCCTATGACGAAGGAATCCTGTCTGTCGGTTTTCGGAAAGACGCCAGAGAAATATTACAAGAGACGCATCAAAGGAATATCCGGCACATCATCCTCAGCAACCACCTTGTTCCCTCCATCGAGGATCATCTGCACAGGCTGAACGCAAAGTCTTTCTTCTGGAACATCCTAGCCCACGAAAACCGTGAAACACAAAGAGGCTGGCACCCCAAAGGCGAAAGGCTCAAAACGCTCATGCGCGATCATGGGCTACGCCCTGAAAACGGGATCGTAGTCGGAGACACGCCGGAAGAAACGCATATCGCCCGCGAAACTGGTTTAACAAGCATCGCCATTACAGGCGGCTTCGCAACCAAAGAAAGACTGCGCGAGGCCAAACCCGATCATCTGATTGATGCCTTGCAAGACATGCCCCCTATCCTCCGCAAGAGAGGCTTTGTGTCATGACCCTCGCCGCCTTCATCACCCGCAGCCGCCGCGAACAGGAAGATTGGAAATACACCGATCTGGAAGCCTTGCTCGCCTCGACGAATAAAACTTTCAATCTGGATACCGGCTTTCGCCGGTATGACGAAGACGGGGATAATCGCGCTTACCTCCTCTTCCTCAACGGCGTCTGGCAATCTGCGCGTTCGCGCTTCGGCTCCGTGCCGTCTTGCATCCTGATGGGGGATTTAGAATCCGGCTATCAACTAACGCTCGGCGAACAAACCTGCCTCGTCGCCCAACCCATCGAGATGGTTTTTGAAACCGACTCCAACGCCCCCGCTGAAATCGCGCTCAAGCTTTCCATCGACATCGGCAAAAATGGACGCCTAACCCTGCTCGAAAACCACCTCCCTTCAAACACCATCACCACAATAGAAACCGACATTACCCTTCAATCCCGCGCCAAATTTGTGCATGGCAAAATTCTGGCCTCCGGCACCCATTTGGCGCTACACGAAGTTCGCGTCGCAAGCGGCGGATATTACAACAACTTTTCTCTCCTGCGCGGAGGCCATCCCGCCCGCAACGAGATCAACGTAACGCTGGAAGGCGAAGAGGCTCAAGCCGCCCTGAACGGCATCATGCTTCTCCGCGGCTCCGACCATGCCGACACCACCACGCGCATCACCCACCAAGCCCCGAATTGCGCCAGCCGCCAAGTCTACAAAACCGTCCTCGACGGCAAAGCCCGAGGCGTGTTCCAAGGCAAAATCACCGTCGCCCCCCACGCCCAAAAAAGCGACGGCTATCAAATGAGCCGCGCCCTGCTCCTATCCGACCAAGCCGAAATGGACGCCAGACCGGAATTGGAAATCTATGCCGACGACGTAAAATGCAGCCACGGCAGCGCCATCGGCGCTCTGGACGAAGACGCGATGTTCTACCTTCGCGCACGCGGCCTGAACGAAACCCAAGCCCGCGCCTTGCTCATCGAATCCTTTGTCGCCGAAACGCTAGACAATGTGCAAGTCGAAGCATGGCGCGATATTTTTCGCCGCGAGATAGGAGAATGGGCGCAATGACCTACGACATCGCACGCATCCGCAAAGACTTTCCCGCCTTGGCGCAAAACATCCACGGCTATTCTCTAGCCTATCTGGACACGGGAGCCAGCGCCCAAAAACCCCGCGCCGTGATCGACGCGATGACCCGCTTCATGGAGCGCGACTACGCCAACGTCCATAGGGGAGTCCACGACCTCAGCCAACGCGCCACCGACAAGTACGAAGCCGTGCGCCCCCTGATCCAAAAATTCATCAACGCCGAACACGAAGACGAAATCGTCCTGACCCATGGAGGCACGGAATCTGCCAACCTCGTCGCCCAAACATGGGGTCGCAAATCTTTAAAAGCCGGAGACGAAATCGTCCTGACCGCGCTTGAACATCACGCCAACATCGTCCCGTGGCAAATGCTGCGCGAACAAATCGGCGTCACCTTGCGCATCGTTCCTGTAACACCCCAAGGCGAAGTCCGCCTCGAAGATGTCAAAGCCGCCCTGTCTCCCCGCACAAAATTGGTCACCTTCGCCCATGTCTCCAACGTCCTCGGCACCATCCTCCCCGCCAAAGAAATCGTCGCTCTTGCGCATGAGGCAGGAGCCCTAGCCCTCATCGACGCCTGCCAATCCATCAGCCACATGCCGGTCGATGTGCGCGACCTGAACGCCGACTTCCTCTTCTTCTCCGCCCACAAACTCTACGGCCCCACGGGCATCGGCATCCTCTACGGCAAGCGCGAGGCCTTGGCGACCATGCCCCCCTATCAAGGCGGCGGCGACATGATCTCCAGCGTCACCTTTGCCGAAACAACCTACAAAGAACCGCCCCACCGCTTCGAAGCCGGAACCCCGCCCATCACCGAAGCCATCGGCTTCGGCGCAGCAATCAATTACGTCTCCGCCATCGGCCTATCCGCCATCGCCCGCCACGAAGACGAAATTTTGGCCTATGCGTCCGACAAACTCTCGCGCCTCCAAGGCGTCCACATCATCGGCACCGCACCAAAAAAATCCGGCATTATTTCCTTTGTGATGGATCAAGCCCACCCCCACGACATCGGCACCATCCTCGACCGTCGCGGAGTCGCCATCCGCGCAGGACACCACTGTGCCCAACCTCTTATGGAACATCTGGGCTTAGTCGCAACAGCCCGAGCCTCCTTCGGCCTCTACACCACCCGCGAAGACATCGACGCGTTAGTGTCCGCCGTCGAAAAAGTGGGGGAGATTTTCGGATGACCTCCAGCCTTCTCACGCTGAACGACATACACGCCGCCCTCCCCGAAGGTGCGGCGCGATACGCGCATATCGCGGGCGTTGTCAGAACGGCGGAGCAAATCGAAAAGTCCCACGGAAAATTTGGCGGCAACCTTATCCTCGCCGAGCTCTATCACGATTGCGGTTATGCCGAAAAATGGCGCGTCACAAAATTTCACGCCCTCGACGGAGCCCTTGCCGCACGACAACACGGGCTTAGTGAAGACATCGCCGAAGCCGTCCTGTATCACAGCGGATCATGGAAAGAAGCACAGTTGCTCCGCCCCGACATCAAAGACTATTACGCCCCCGAATGCCTGCTTATGAAAACACCTTTATCCCGCGCCCTGACTTTCTGCGATCTTCATACAGGGCTGGATGGGCAAAGAATGTCGCTGGACGAACGCGCCGCCGATGTTCGCCACCGCCGCGCCGACATTCCCTCTATCCTTCAAACGTGGGACGAGTATAACGAGCGTTTTCACGCTATCGAAAACGAATGGCTCCCGTTTCTCGACACGACGAAAGGCCTTCCGCAATGACGGTTCCCGATAACGACCTCCGCGACCTTTACCAAGATTTGATCCTCGACCACGGCAAGCACCCGCGCAATTTTCGCGTCCTCCCCGCCGCGAACCACGAGGCCTTGGGGCACAACCCCCTCTGCGGCGATAAAATCACGCTCTATGTCACGACCGACGATCACGGCGTCATTCAAGATGTCGGTTTCCAAGGAAGCGGCTGTGCCATCTCCGTCGCCTCGGCCTCGATGATGACCGAGATGCTAAAAGGCAAAACGGCAGAGGAAGCCTCGCGCCTGTTCGACTATCTCCACAACGCCTGCACCGGCCAACCGACCGACGCGACAGGCCTCGACGAAGACGCCCTCGACCACATCCAAGCCCTCTCCGGCGTCCGCGCCTACCCCATCCGCGTCAAATGCGCGACCCTTGCATGGCACACGCTTCAAGCCGCCCTCAAAGACAAAAAGAAAGTCTCGACCGAATGAGCAACATCCCCCCAACATCCCCCGAAGCTCTCGCCGAGGCCGTTTCCGTTTTCGGCACCCGCGTCGTCGAGCAATTAAAAACGGTCTACGACCCCGAAATCCCCGTCAACATCTTCGACCTAGGACTGATCTACAAAGTCGATATAGCCCCCAAGGACAACGGCACCTTCGACGCCACCATCGATATGACCCTCACCACCCCCAACTGCCCCATGGCGGAACAACTCCCCGAAATGGCACGAAGCGCCGTTCTCGACACAGAGGGCGCGAACGAAGTCACCGTCAACCTCATCTGGGATCCGCCTTGGGAACGTTCGCGCATGTCCGACGAAGCGCGGATGCAATTGAATATGTTCTAAAACCCGACAACGGAAAGTTAAGACTTTCAAGCTAAATAGGCCGTCGCCACAAGCACAACAAAATCTCCTCCCCCTCGCGGGGAGGGTTAGGGAGGGGGGATTTCCGCAAGAGATTTCGTATACGGGTCATGTGCGCTGTTGCCCCAAGTCACCCGCCAAAACTTTTCACCTTTGCCAAGCTTTAGACAACTGTCTCTCTTTCCTATAGCATCCCCTTTTCCCCGAACCCCCATCGCATCATGTCCACCCAAGAAACACGCCTCGCCGATTACACTGCCCCCGCCTTTCTGTTCAAGAAGGTCGATCTTGATGTCGATATTCGTGACGACCACGCCAAAGTCTCCTCGCGCCTGACCCTCACGCGCAACCCTAAAGCCAAAAATAAGAAAGCCCCGCTCTTCCTCAACGGCGAAGCGCAAACACTCATCAGCGTCGCAGTCAACGGGCGCAAGCTTGGCAAGAAAGACTACAAACTGACGGCGCATGGCCTCACCCTCTCCGGCCTTCCCGACAAAGCCGAAATCGCCATCGTCAGCACGCATAACCCTTATGCGAACACAGCTCTCTCTGGCTTCTATTCCTCGGGCGCGATGCTCTCGACGCAATGCGAAGCCGAAGGGTTCCGCCGCATCACCTATTATCCCGACCGTCCCGATGTGATGGCGAAATTCCGCGTCACGCTTCACGCGAACAAAAAGAAATACCCCGTCCTGCTGGCTAACGGCAATCTGGTCGCTGTCGGCGACGAGATCGGCAAAGAAGCCCGTCATTTTGCCATCTGGGAAGACCCATTCCCGAAACCCTGCTACCTCTTCGCCATGGTCGCAGGCAAACTCGACAAACGCGTCGACCGCTTCACCACCAAATCAGGCCGCGAAGTCCTGATCGAAATCTATGTCGAACCCGGCAAAACCAAAGAAACCAGCTTCGCCCTGACCGCGCTTAAAAAAGCGATGAAATGGGACGAAGAACGCTTTGGTTTGGAATATGACCTCGACCGCTTCATGATGGTCGCCACGCCCTTCTTCAACATGGGCGCAATGGAAAACAAAGGCCTGAACATCTTCAACGACTCCTGCGTTCTAGGCCGCACCGAAACGGCGACCGACGCCACGATTTCCTTTATCGAACGCGTCGTGGCGCATGAATATTTCCACAACTGGACAGGCGACAGGATCACCTGCCGCGATTGGTTCCAGCTTAGCCTTAAGGAAGGACTGACCGTCTTCCGCGAACAGGAATATTGCGGCGACGCGAATTCCGTGTCGGTCGAACGCTTGGACAATGTGCGCGATCTGCGCCGCCGCCAATTCGCCGAAGACGCAGGCGCCATGGCGCATCCCATCCGCCCCGACCATTATCAAGCCATCGACAATTTCTACACCGCGACCGTCTACGACAAAGGCGCAGAAGTCGTCCGCATGATTCAAACCCTCATCGGACGCAAGGGCTTCGACAAAGGCATGGCTCTCTACGTCAAACGCCATGACGGTCAAGCCGTCACCTGCGACGATTTTGTCAAAGCCATGAGCGACGCGAACAAAATCGACCTGACCCAATTCATGTATTGGTACAGACAAGCCGGAACGCCGGTTCTTGATGTCTCCAGCCGCTACGACGCGAAAGCGAAAACGCTGACGCTGAAAGTCAAACAATCCTGCAAACCGACCCCCGGACAGCCGAAGAAAAAACCTCTGCACATTCCTTTCGCCGTCGGCCTTCTCGACCGCAGCGGCAAGGATTTGATTGGCACCAGAGTTCTGTCGCTAAAAAAACCAAGCGAAACTTTCGTTTTCCAAAACATCAAAAACAAGCCCGTCCTGTCGCTCTTGCGCGACTTCTCCGCGCCCGTGCGCCTGAACTACGCCTTCACGAACGAAGAGCTTCTGTTTCTTCTCGCCCATGACAGCGACCCGTTCAGCAGGTGGGAAGCAGGCTTCAAACTCGCCACGCAGCTTTTGTTGTCTGCCCCCTCGGCAGAAGCCGAAAAAGCCTTTATCGAAGCTCTCAGCAACGTCCTGCGCGACAAAAAGCTAGACCCCGCCTTCAAAGCGATGGTCTTGTCTCTCCCCGCAGAAGGCGAACTCGGCCTCGCCCTGCAAGCGCGGAACGAACTGATTGAACCCGACGCTCTCTACGCCTCCCGCAAAGCGCTCGTCAAACGCATCGCCCATCGTCTCCGCGACGACTTCGCCGCCGCGCATAAACATCTGGCAAAAAGCGTCAAAGACACAGCCGCCGACGGTGCCAGCATGGGGCGGCGCGGCTTGAAAAATCTTTGCCAGTCCTATCTGGCGGTAACAGGCGACGCGAAAATTCTGAAACAGGTTTTCCTCCAAGCCACGAAGTCGAAAAACATGACCGACCAAATCGCGGCCTTGTCTATCCTTGAGGAAACGACAGCCCCTCTGCGCGACAAAGCCTTCGCCGCGTTCGAAAAGAAGTGGAAAAAAACGCCCACTATCATGGACAAATGGCTGGCAGTGCAAGCAAGCGCGAAACGCGGCGATGTTCTGAAAACCACGCGTAGGTTGATGAACCACACCGCCTTCACGCTCAAAAACCCCAACCGCATCTCGGCCTTGATCGGCGTTTTTGCCGCAAACGGCATGGGCTTCCACGCCAAAGACGGCTCCGGCTATCGCTTCATCGCCGATATGATCCTGAAAATCGACCCCATCAATCCGCACAGCGCGGCTGGTTTGGCCAAAGCATTTTCCCGCTGGCGCGATTACAACAAAGCACGGCAGAAATTAATGCTGGTCGAATTAAAACGCCTGTCGAAACAGAAAAAACTATCCTCCAACACAGCAGAGGTTGTCGGCAAAAGCCTGAAAGGCTAAGCTGCGCAAGAATCCCATCCCCTCGCGGGGAGGGAATAAGACAAACGGCATAATGAAAAAGCTTGTCGTTGCGGCAAGAGCCGAACAAACTCCCCCTCCCCTTGAGGGAAGGGGGAGTCTTAAAGTCGCGTAGTTTTTTTTAAATGCCGTTGGTATAAGATTGATCTTCCCTTAGTCAGGATTTCCCGTGCCCCGTTCCCTCGCCCTCCTCGCCCTCGCTTTGCTAAGCGCCTTGCTTTCTTCCCCCGCGCAGGCGGGAGCCACGCCCGATTATCTTTCTTTCGGCGGCGGCGGCTATAATTTCGACAAGTTCGAGAACAGCAGGCAATCAGTCGATTATCGTATCGAATATCGCTGGGGCGTCTCGCTCCTCCCCAAAATCTCCCGCAGATTCAACAGCGTAGAGCCCTTTCTTCAAGTCCATCCCTCCCTCGGCTTTGAAGGCAACACCAAAGGCGCGATCTTCCCCCATGGTGGGTTCGACCTCGACGTTCCCTTTCTTCGTCACGGCATCTTCACCTGGGGCGAAGCGGTCGGCGCTTTCGGTCAGGGCAACGACACGCGATCCTTAGGCTCGGTTCTGGAATTCCGTTCGCAGCTTGAACTAGGCTGGCGCTTTAACAATAATCTGCGCGTAACGGGCTTTATCAGCCACATCTCGAACGCAGGACTAGGCACCGAAGATCCGGGCGCGGAAATCGCGGGCGTCTATGTGCACGTTCCTTTGTCCATCTTAGGCAAGAAATGAACGCTTCGCCGCACCCCAAGCTTGGGATTATCGCTGGAGGCGGCACAGCACCGCGCCGCGTGATCGAGGCTTGCCGCGCACAGGGACGCGACTTTTACGTCGTCTGCCTTGAAGGCCAAGCCGACCAAGACATCGCGGATGACGCCCCCCATACATGGCTGCCTTTGGGCGCATTCGGTAAATTGCGCGACCTTGCGGCAACAGAGAAAATCGTCGAAATCGTGATGATCGGTCGAGTCCGGCGTCCGTCACTGAGCGAGTTAAAACCTGACTGGCTGGCGATCAAGGCTCTTGCCAAAATAGGGATGAACCTTCTGGGCGACGACGCGCTTCTGCGAGCCGTAGGCCAAGCCATTGAACAAGAATGCGCCGTACACGTCATCGGTGTGCAGGATATTCTAGGCGGCACCCTGATGCCCGAAGGAAGTCTGGGCGCACTCTCTCCCGACACCCAAGCGGAGCAGGACATTGCCAGAGGCGTCGCCGTCGCGCAGGCCTTGGGTCGCGCCGATGTCGGTCAATCTGTCGTCGTGCAGCAAGGCCTCGTGCTGGGAGTCGAAGCGATCGAGGGCACGGACGCCCTGCTCGCCCGATGCAAATCCCTGCGCCGCGAAGGCGCAGGCGGTGTGCTAGTCAAAATGGCAAAACCCCAACAAGACGACCGTTTCGACCTCCCCAC
Organism: uncultured Pseudomonadota bacterium; assembly: GCA_903920205.1. Lineage (GTDB taxonomy): Bacteria > Pseudomonadota > Alphaproteobacteria > UBA9219 > UBA9219 > CAIXLI01. The sequence continues at coordinate 20,512 of CAIXLI010000110.1, read as the reverse complement.
CATCGGACCTGACACGATAGAAGCGGCAGAACAAGCAGGCCTGCGCGGCATCGCTGCCGAAGCCGGACGAAGCCTTTTGATCGACCGCGACCGCGTCAGGCAATTAGCCGACGAAAAAGGTCTTTTCATCGTCGGGACCCGTTGATTTTCGAGAAGGATGCCGAAAAAGACTTAAATTAACCAAAAACTAACATTAAACGCACAAGACTTAGGGGCAATTTTCAGCTAAACTACGCCCCGTTTAAGTACGAGACTTTTTCGGGAAAAACTGAGGCGGCAAAAGAATGCCTATTCTTCTTAAAAAACATCAAGTTGCCCAGCGCACCATGTTGCGCGATGTGCGTCCCGTTTCGGTGCGCATTGCGGCTATAATCTCCAAGCCGGAGATCATAGCTTCGGTTGCCTATGGTTCAGTTGCCGCGATGTTTTTTGCCGATCCCGAAGTCAGAGCCTGTGCCGATCTTGCGGCCGTAGTTCTGTATTTTTATTTCCGGTGGGTTCTCAACCGCCCTTTTCTGCTGCCTTTTAAAATTCCCCGCTATGCCAATATGCCCGATCCTCATAACCCCCCGCCCGGCAAGACCAGCGGAGGAAGGTCCGAAGGCATTTTGTTTCTTGGCAACGTTTCGGATGTGGACGACGACGATTTCCGGCGCGAAGTATGGCTGACCAACACCGACGCGCGCACGCATATCCTTTACCTCGGCACAACAGGTTCGGGCAAAACCGAAGGCCTGAAATCCATGGTCACCAACACGCTGGCCTGGGGTTCCGGCTTTTCCTATACCGACGGTAAAGCCGATACCGATTTGTGGGCATCGCTCTATTCGCTGACCCGCCGCTTTGGACGCGACGACGATATTTTGGTTTTGAACTATATGACCGGAAACTCGGACGACGGATCGATGTCCAATTCGATGAACCCGTTTTCCAACGGTTCGGCCTCCTATCTTGCCAACCTTGTCGTTAATTTGATGCCGGATGCCGGTGGCGACAACGCGATGTGGAAAGAACGCGCCGTCGCCTTGATGTTCGCCCTGATGCCCGCGCTGACTTTCCGGCGCGACAAGCAAGGCATGTTGCTGGATGTCGGCGTCGTCCGCGACCATTTGGAACTCCAGCCGATTATCCGCCTATCGCGCGATCAAACCTTGCCCGCGCGCATCGTGCACGGGCTGGAAGGCTATCTGAACACGCTTCCTGGCTTCGTCGCCGCGGCCTTCGACGATGAAGGCAACGAACGCCCGCCATCGCCAGACCAGCCGATGTACGATTTGCAAGTAGCGCGTCAGCAGCACGGCTATCTGTCGATGCAGTTTACGCGTTCGATGCAGTCTTTGGCCGACGAATACGGCTATATCTTTAAAGCGCAGCTTGCCGATATTGACGTTCTGGACGTCGTGCTGAACCGCCGCATCATGGTCGTTTTGATTCCCGCTCTGGAAAAATCCGGTGACGAAGCCGCCAACCTCGGTAAAATCGTCGCGTCGTGCCTGAAAGGCATGATGGGTGCCACGCTGGGCAACACCGTCGAAGGCGGATGGGAAAACGCCGTCGGCAGCAAGCAAACCCGCTCCAACTCCTCCTTTATGACCGTGTTTGACGAAGTCGGTTACTATACCGCCGCAGGTATGGCGGTCATGGCGGCACAGGCGCGGTCTCTTGGCTTCTCTTTGGTGTTCGCGGCGCAGGATTTGCCCTCGATGGAAAAACGCGTCAAGCAGGAAGCCAAATCCATCGTCGGCAACTGTAACTTGAAAATTCTGGGCCGCATCGAAGATCCGACCGATACCAAAGAATTTGTTACCCGCCACGGCGGCACGGCATGGGTCATGGAAACCAAGGGCTTTAGCGCGCCGACCAACACCGTCTCTAACATGTTTATGAACGCGCCTTTCCAAGACGATCGTCAGGCAAGTTATACGAACCGCCAACGCGTCGACTACGACCATTTGCGCGGGCAACGCGAAGGCGAAGCGCATTTGATCTTCAGCGATTGGGCCTACAAGACACAAATGTTCTATGCCGTGCCGGAAAAAGCCAAGGCGCTGCGCGTGCATCGCTTCTTGCCGGTGCCTGGCGTTACGAAATCGACCGAAGCGCGTGATCGCGTGATGTTGGAATTGGCCTCGCGCCTTAAGGACAAAGACTGGACAGCAGCAGGTGCTGGGGGCGCCGTCAAGGAAGGACCCGAAATCGGAACACTTGTCAAAATGGTCAAAGCCGCGACTACGGCAAACATGTCTGCGGTCGACATGGGCATCGTCAGCGTTGCGTCCATGGGCGTTCTTCCCGCCGCCCCCAAAGCTGCGTCCTCTGGCGACGCGCAGAGCGCCGCCGCGAAAAACGGAAATGGCAAGCAGCCCTACACCGTTTCGGACGATTTCGACTCGCTGGACGCGCCCGTGTCCACCAAACGGACAACAGCGCCTTTCATCGACGATATGTCGGACGAAGAACGCGATGCCTTGCGCGCCGGTTTGCCGCCGATGTACGAAGGCGACGAATTTGCTATCGAGGATGTCGAGCGCGGCACTGGTTATGCGGCGGCAAACGGCACGCCGGCCTTTGCCGGAACCGATGCCGATCTCTCGGCAATTATCCCTACGCTGGGCGACGACGACGAAGCCGTCGATTTCTCGTCGGTCGAACTGCCCGAAAGCATCAAATCGTTCCTTGCGCAGTCGGCACAGCAGATGAACGAAGGCTTGCGCGGGAAGACCGACGGCAAATAAACACTGATTTTTCTTATAGGGGATTTGCCATGATCTCTCGAAGCTTACTTGGCTTTCTTTTTGTTTTTTGTTTTGTCGCGTCCGCTTTGGCACAAGAACCGCCCAGGCCTGACGACACGGTTTCGTTCACCCTGTCCGCCGAAGATTGGGTCGTGACAAAAACAGCCCATGTCGTTTTGACTGTGGAAGCCGCTGTCACCGCCGCCAATGCCGGTTCTCTACGCGCCGATATGATCAAAGCCGTGAACGACGCCGCCAAAGCCGATTGGCGTCTGACTGGCTTTACGCGTGCGCAAGATCAGACAGGCATGGAACGCTGGAGCGTCGCTTTCGACGCCAGACTGCCCGAATCTACGCTGAACGGCCTTGCTGATACACTCAAGAAAACCAGCAAAGCGGGAATGCAGATATCCGTCGGTGCGCTCGACTTCGCCCCCACGCTTGGCGAAACGGAAGCAGCCAAGGCCGCCCTTCGCACCCGTATCCTGAAAGACGCGGGAGACCAACTGGCGACGCTGAACGCGACTTTGCCAGGGCGCGGGTATCGTATCGCCCAGATATCTTTCGACCTGGAAGAATCGCCCCCCTTCCGCATGTTCGGCAAAAACCCCATGTTGGCAAACGCCACTTTGGCAGCAGCGCCCGATTCGGCGCAAACGCAGGATCATGCGCAAAAAATGGGCCTAACCGCGCATGTCGTGTTCGCCGCCCTGCCCCCGCCGCCTCCGGTTGCTGCGCATTAACGAACAGGGTTGCGGGATTCAGACAATCAATGCTATGTCGTCTAACCCTTTTCTCTTGTGGTTAGACCTATGTTTTTGCGCCCGATTCACATCATCCCGAACGATACGACCATAGACTTCGTCGCCAAACGCTGGTGGGCGTTTGGCGTAACGATTTTGCTCATGCTGATCACAATCGCCTCGTTGTTCATCAATGGCCTGAATCTGGGCATCGATTTCAAGGGAGGCATCCTGATCGAAGCCAAAGCGCCCCAAGCGGTCGACGATGCCGCCCTGCGCAGCGACCTTGCCACGCTTAATCTAGGCGAAGTCGCCTTACAGCAGTTCGGTGCGCCCGACGACGTTCTTATCCGCATTCAGCGCCAAGCAGGCGACGAAGCCGCGCAGATGAAAGCTATTCAATCCGTGCGCGACAAATTGGGCGCGTCTTATGAATATCGCCGCGTCGAAGTCGTAGGCCCCACAGTCGGCACCGAACTGCTTCATGCGGGTATTCTTGCTACCGTTCTTGCGATGCTGGCGATCGCGCTTTATGTCGCTGTGCGGTTCGAATGGCAATTTGGCCTAGCGGCACTGATCGCCACCTTCCACGATGTTCTTGTCACCGTCGGCCTTTACTCTGTTTTGCATCTTGATTTTAACCTGACTGCGGTGGCCGCGCTTCTGACTCTGGCGGGCTATTCGATCAACGATACCGTGGTGGTCTTCGACCGCATCCGCGAGACCCTTCGCCGTCAGAAAGCCACCGATCTCCGCTCTATCATCAACGCTTCCGTTAACCAAACCCTGTCCAGAACGACGATGACAGCAGGAACGACCCTGCTGGCCTTGCTTCCCCTCGTCTTTATGGGCGGCCAGACCCTCATCAATTTCTCCGCCGCCCTGACATGGGGCATCTTCGTCGGAACCTACTCCTCCATCTACGTCGCCGCCGCCCTGCTGCTCTATATGCCGCCGCTACGGAGGATGGACGTCGTCAAGAAGCCGAAGGCGTAACGCCATTCGGCTTTCTGGAGACATCCCTCCGCAAGGAGAATGGACATAAGCCGTGGAGTCCCACCTTCCCCCCATAGCCTTAATCACCGCTCAATTTCCTTAAGGCTTATTAACCAAATGAAATTCCTTTTACTTTCATGTTTTTTCCCTTACACAGGTAGCAGTAATTGATTCTCTTATGGGTAAAATGATGATCGAGCACCTGTGTCGAGCCTTTGGGGTTTGTCCGTCGCGTGATTTTCAAGCTTATCGCCTTTGTTATTTTTTTAACATTTAAGAGACGTCATTATGTCAGCACTCCTCCGCTCCCCTGCTATTCACAAAGTTGATCGTTTTCGTCACGAAGAGTCTCCTATTATTACCCATACCCATTTTCGGAATGGGAGTATATCAACACCACAGAACCTTCTTACCTTAATCATTCGCACCGATGCGTGGTTTGCAACGCAAGGCCTGAGAAAATTTTTTTCTCTTAGCAGTCAGGAATGTACCTCTCTTCGGAACAGTTCCCTGACGCTCGAACATTTCACTGCGATTCTGGAAAAAGCCTATGAAAAGTGGGGGCATGAAATCGTCAGCGCACAAGCAAGCCACCTAGCCTACGAAGAACAATACAGTCTCCCCCATCCGACCAGTCACGGCACCCACATTCATTTTCACAGCGCGGATTCGTTGGCCAGTGCCGTTATTCGTCAAGCGGAAGCCCTCCTCAAGAAGGGTGCCGACAACCAACAGAAGCCTTTATTTATTTCGCTCGACGACATGATTCACAAGGATGTGTTCCTCGCCTCGGAAGCAACGGGCGAATTCAGCGAGATTGGGTTTTCCCGCCACTTTTCTCACGATGGAGAAGAAATGGGCTTTGTCGGAAGACCCGGACACGTTGCAATCGACGCACAAATCAGCAACGTCAGAGAAAAACTTCATAAAATGCGTGGAAACAACCCGCACAGGGTTCCCATTATCCTCATTGAAGACAATGTTCGCCGTGCCAAAACCTTGCTTTGGATATTTAAGGAAATGGAAAAAGGCGGCGTCTTTAACGAAGGAGATTTGGTCGGCATCGCCACGTGTTTTTCTGTAGCTACGCCGGAAGAACGCGCCAAAATCAGGCACGAAGGAAAAGAAATCCCCCTGGTTGTCGGCGTCAATTATACCAATGCCTTGGTCGATGTCGTCACGCCCCGCGACCATTTCTTTGATGGCTTTGTCGTCAAACACAAAGACGGCAGCTTTGGACGCCTTCCTTCTTTCATGTTATCGAATAAGGAAATCGCTAGGAATTTTAAAATTTCCGCTCATGCGGTTACAGAGTTCAAATCACGCGTCATTCAAGCGAACATTGATTTCTGTAAGAGCGTCCATGAATTAACGGACATAATTTTACCCCTGAAAAGCTTCACGCCGGGTCCCACCATTTCCGAAATGATGGACGTCTGTCCCGACACCCCTATGGTCAACATCCTGAATCGCGTTAACAATCCCCCGCATTTGCGTCTTGTTGCTCGCTAGGTTCACCCCATGTCGTTGCGCCCCTTTATTATCGACTGCGATACAGGGCGCGATGATGCGATAACCTTGTGGCTTGCGGCTTTGGCGGGATTGCCGTTGGCGGGTGTCGTGGCGTCCTATGGCAACACATCGCTGGCGGGGGTTGCCGATAATACAGCCCGCGTTCTTTCTCTGGTAGGGCGCGACGATATCCCCCTGCTCGTCGGGCTTGAAAAACCGCAACGCGATCACAAACTTTATCATTCTGTCGTTGTGCCGCGCCAAGAATCTTCGGGCAACGGGCTCTGCAATCTTGAATTTCCGCCAAGCACCCGCGCCGCCGCCCCCCCCTCGTCCCCTCAAGACATGGCTCTAGCGCTTCAAAAACTTGCCCACATACACGGCGCACTCGATTATTTCATCATCGGCCCTGCAAGCAACTTTGCGGCAACGGCGCTAGCTCTGGGCGAAGCACTAAAAGACACAATAGCGCGGGTAACGATGCTGGGGGGTAAGCTCGACTCCCTCTGGACAGAAATGCCCGGTGCCGATTTTAACATCGCCAGCGACCCTTTCGCGGTCGATACCGTGATGCGGCTAGGCCTGCCGATGCGTTTTGTGCCGTTAAACGCGACATGGCCGATCAACATGGCTTTGCCCGCCATCGAAGCCCTGAGCCCAACAACTTCCCTAGCAAAATGGGCACAGGATTTAATGATCGCCCATTGTCGTCATTTTGCCCCAGACCCCATCTTCCGTTTTCATGATCCAAGCGTTATGCTAGCGGCGCAGATGCCCGAACATTTTGTCGAGAGGCGGTTAGCGCTTGTGCGCGACGAAGCCTCGGCGGAGTTCGGGCGGCTGATCGAACGTCCGGAAGGCGTTGTTTGCCAAGTTTACCGGACGGACAAGGCGACGCAGGATATAATCCAGCAATCCATCCTGCGCTGGCTTGGTTTTGTGAACATCTAGTTTGCGCTCGCGTTAAGCTTAGACGCAGGTTGTTGGATTTATTGAGAGCGACCAGGACTTTTCATGCCCCCTACCATCCTCATCTCCGGCGGTGCCGGCTATATTGGCAGCCATGCGGCTTATGTTCTGAAGCAGCAAGGCTTCGAGCCTGTCGTTATCGACAATCTTTCGACGGGCAACGCTTGGGCGGCTTCGTTCGGTATTTTTGAACAAGGCGATGTGGGCGATGTGGATTTTGTGCGCACCGTCTGCGAAAAATACCAGCCCCGCGCCGCGATGCATTTTGCGGCCTTTATCGAGGTTGGCGAGTCGGTCACGAATCCCGCCAAATACATTGAGAACAACCGCGACAAAGCCTCGCGCTTCTTCAAAACGCTGAACGCGTGCGGCGTCAAGAAAACGGTGTTTTCCAGCACGGCTGCGGTCTATGGCGATACCTCGTCGGTCTACAGCGAGGTAGGAGGCAACGGCCCGATCTCGGAAATGTACCCGACCAAGCCCATCAATCCCTATGGTCAATCCAAGCTGGAGGCCGAAGCCTATTTACGCATGCTGGATGCAGACGGCATGCGTTCTGTCACCTTGCGCTATTTCAACGTCGCGGGCGCGGCGCCGGTCGAAGCGCAGATAGGCGAGGCGCATGCGCCGGAATCGCATCTGATCCCGCGCTTGGTTCTGCCCTTGATCGACGCGCCTGCGGACCTTGTGGAAGCTTTGGGCCTCAGAAAAGGGTTCACCATCTATGGCGACGATTACCCGACGCCGGACGGCACCGCCGTCCGCGATTACATTCATGTTCTCGATCTTATCGACGCGCATATACGCGCCCTGAATTACCTTCTCAAAGGCGGCGCGACCGACATTTTCAATCTTGGCAGCGGCAAGGGTTTCTCGGTCACGGACATCGTCGGCGCGACGCGCAAGGCGCTTGACCGCCCGCACTTCTCCGCAGGCTTTGCCCCAAGGCGCGAAGGCGACCCCGCCATTCTGGTCGCCAGCAGCGTAAAAGCGGGAAAAATACTTGGCTGGCGTCCCTCGCGCTCCTTGCAAGACATCATTACTGACGCAGCGGCATGGCATCGTTCGTCGCTCTACCAAGACGCGATGCGCGCAAAGCTAGGCCTTGCAGGTTAGTGTTTGAGGATTGGAATTTCCGTCCCCGCCGCGCTATAATCCGGCCCATGCACTCCTACACCCCTCCTCGCAGCGCGGCGGATTCCGACCACGAGGCCGATGGCTTGACGCCGCAAGGCGATGTCGCCGTTAAAACGCGCCCCGCCACGAAAAAACCGGCGATGTACAAAGTCCTTTTGCTTAACGACGACTACACCCCCATGGACTTCGTCGTCCAAATCCTTGAGGTGTATTTTAACAAATCCCACGAAGACGCCATGACCATCATGCTGCAAGTCCACAAAAGCGGCAAAGGCCTCTGCGGCGTCTACACTTTCGAAATCGCCGAAACCAAAGTCGCCCAAGTCATGGCCTCAGCGTGGCAGGCGCAGCATCCTTTGCAGTGCGTGATGGAGAAGGAATAAAGGAAGAACGCCTCGCAACCAATTGAAAACAGACATTATTCCGGAGAAAGCCGGAATCCAGCGCCGAGCGTCTGCGAGGCAAGAGTCTGACAGCGGTTCAATCTGAACTGCCCTGTATTATTTTAACCCCTTCTTTATTCCCTTCCCATATTTTGGTATGTTCACAGGTCGTTCCCTTAACACACGCGAAACTCATGATCCGCATTGCGCCATCTATCCTCTCCGCCGATTTTTCCAAGCTTGGCGAGGAAGTCCGCGCCATCGACGCCGCAGGGGCGGATTATATCCATATTGATATCATGGATGGTCACTTCGTCCCGAACCTGACGATAGGCGCGGGCGTCGTGAAGGCATTGCGCCCCCATAGCGCCAAAATTTTCGACGTTCACCTGATGATCGCGCCTGTCGACGGTTTTATTCGCGATTTTGCCGAAGCCGGCGCCGACATCATCACCGTCCACCCCGAATCCGGCCCGCATCTTCACCGCACGTTGCAACTGATTAAGGCTCAGGGAAAAAAGGCGGGTGTTGCGCTGAACCCCGCCACGCCTTTGTCATCCATCGAAAACCTTCTGGGCGATATCGATCTGGTTCTGGTCATGACCGTCAATCCGGGCTTCGGCGGGCAAGCGTTTATCGCCTCGCAGCTCGATAAAATCCGTGCCTTGCGGCAACGTATTACCGCTCTAGGCAAAGACATCGATCTCGAAGTCGATGGGGGCATTGATCCCGTCACGGCAAAGCTGGCCATCGCCGCCGGAGCCGATGTTTTGGTTGCCGGCACTGCCGGATTTAAGGGCGGACCGACTTCCTATGCCTCGAACATAGCGGCGTTGCGCTCAGCCTCATGAGTGACGAGAACAATTCATGACCAAGGCGACAAAACTTATCGGTAAAGTGCGGCGCGGCGTTCAGAACGTCGCCTATGGCAACGCGCTTTATCAAAAGATTCTTGCCTCGGGTGACGCGCCGACACGTCTGCACTTCACCCCCGCCGATCCCTGGCCCGGAGATGCCCAAGCGGGACAGTCCTTGATGGCGGAACAGTCGTTCATGTTCGGCGACGCCGAAAGCACGGCCTTGCGCCATGCCGCGCCGACTCTTCGCAACCTTCGCGCCGTGGGCACCGATGCCGCGCGCACTACGGCTGTCCGTTTGATCGACACATGGCTGCAACAATTCGACGGATGGGACGATATCGAATGGACGGCTGAAAATCTGGGCGCAAGAATTGCGGCATGGATCGGCTTCTATGATTTCTACGCCTCCGCCGCCCCACCTGATTTTACGCCGCGTCTGGCGGCAAGTTTGCACAGGCAATGGAAACATCTTGTGCGCACGATTTCGCCCTCGCTGAAAGGTGTCGAAGCCGTGCAAGCTGCACGAGGACTTATCTACGGCGGCCTCAATTTCCCCGATGGCGATAACGCGTTGGGCCTCGCCTGCGATTTGCTGCAACGACAAATAGAAGCCGAAATTCTGCCGGACGGAGGGCATATCTCGCGCAATCCCTCGACGCAACTTCATGTTCTGCGCCACTTGGTCGATATCCGTAATGTCCTGGCACTCGCTGATATCCGCATGCCGGAATCCATCGGCGCAGGCTTGGCAGCCCTGATCCCGGGTCTAAAATTCTTCCGCCACAGCGACGGCGGCTTGGCCTTGTTCCACGGATCGATCGAAGAAACGCCGCTCCTAATCGATGCGGTGCTAACCCAAGCCGTCGTGCGGGGTCGCGTTCTGCGCCGTTTGCCCGAAGCCGGATATGAAAGATTGATTGCGGGTCGCAGCCTGTTGCTTGCCGACGCCTCTGCCCCCCCTCCCCGCGCCTATGGCACCGAAGGCCACGCAGGCTTACTAAGCTTCGAATTCAGCTTTGGGCGCGAAAGGATCATCGTCAATTGCGGCTCTGTCCCCCACGGCAACGCCCAATGGCGCACCGCCTGCGCCGCGACCGCCGCGCATTCCACACTGACCGTGTCAGACACCAACGCCTGCGACATTGACAGCGATGGAGGCATAGCGGGTACCGTGCGCACCTCCGCCCACCGTTTCGAAGAAGGCGGCTCACACGGGCTTGAAATGGCGCATGACGGCTACCGCGCACGCTTCGGCCTGACGCATGACCGCATCCTCCGCCTTTCCGAGGATGGAGAAACCCTCTCAGGCCGTGATATTCTCCAAGGTCGCGAAGGCCGCGAATTCACCTTGCGCTGGCATGTGCACCCCAGCGTGCAAGTCTCCCTCTCCCAAAACGCCCAAACAGCCCTCCTCCGCACGCCATCCGGCAGCGGGTGGAGGCTCCGCCTCGAAAAAGGCACCCTAGCCCTCGAACCTAGCATCTACTGCGGCACATGCCCCCCCCGCCGCACCCTGCAAATCAAAACCTCCTCCCTCACCAACGCCGGAGACACGGCCGTGACATGGAGTTTGACGCGGGAACGCAAAGCATAAGATTCCCTCCTCCGGCTCCATAATGGGGGAAGAGAACAGTCCCTCTCGTGGCACAATATGCCGCCAAGCAGGGTGAAAGATTCCCCACACATCTTTTTAACCACCTGATTCCACTCAACAAAATTTTGGCACGGCATGTGCAATGTACTTTGGGCGAGGCGCGATGGGCGCGTTCTTGCGGACACACGGGTTTTACGCATGCTGACGACAAGCCTCGTTTTACTTTCCAATCAGATGGCGCTTCAGCGCTCGGTGGATATTGTCGCCAACAATATCGCCAACAGCAGCACAACCGGATTCAAACGCGAAAGCGTCCAATTCGCCACGCAGGTTGACGACGCCAGCGATTCCGCCACCCCTTCGGATAAGACCTTCTTTGTCTATGACCGCGCTACTATCCGCGATATGTCGCCGGGAACGACATCCTCGACCGGCAATCCCCTCGATCTTGCTATTCAAGGCTCAGGCTATTTCGAGGTTCAAACGCCGCAGGGCACACAATATACTCGCAACGGCGCGTTCCGCACCGACAGCCAAGGCCAGATCGTAACCTCGACCGGCTTGCCTGTGCTTAGCGACGGAGGCCAGCCCATCACCCTGCCCGACGACGCCAGAGACATTACGGTTTCTGGTGATGGTTTTATCACCGCGCAAACCGGGACAGGATCAGCACGAGCCCAATTGGGCAAACTTGGCGTCGTCGATTTTGTCAACAACGCGGCTCTGACCCCCACCAGCAAAGGCTTGTTCACGACCACGCAACTGGCAACTCCGATCACAGGCAATCCCGTTATTCAGGGCGCCATTGAGAACTCGAACGTCAACGCGATTCAGGAAATCACCGATTTAATCCGCATTCAACGCGCCTACGAGCAAGCGTCAAATTTCGTCGGTCAAGACAATACGCGGATGCTCGCCGCCATCGACAAACTATCGCAAACGTCAGCGTAACAAATAGAAAGAACGACGAGGTCATCATGAGAGCTTTAAGCATCGCCGCAACAGGAATGGCAGCCCAACAGCTGAACGTCGAAGTCATTTCGAACAACATTTCGAACGCTTCGACCACCGGCTTCAAAACCTCGCGTGTCGAGTTTCAGGATTTGCTGTATCAAAACATGCGCACCGTAGGTTCAGCCTCGTCGGACAGCGGCACGATCGTGCCATCGGGCCTGCAAGTCGGCCTCGGCGTTATGCCTGCCGCGACCTATCGCATCAATACGCAGGGCAATCTTTCGGCAACCAACAATACGCTCGACCTCGCCATCAACGGACGCGGCTATTTTCAGGTTCAGCTCCCCGACGGCACAACCTCCTACACGCGCTCCGGCGCGTTGCAGCTGAACGCCAGCGGCCAGATTGTGACGGCGGACGGCTATCAAGTGCTTCCCAGCATTACGGTTCCGACGACCGCGACATCGGTCACCGTCAACGCCAGCGGCCAAATTCTCGCCACCGTCGCAGGACAGACCGCTCAGCAGACTTTGGGGCAATTGCAGTTGGCGAATTTCATCAACCCTGTCGGGTTGGAAGCGACCGGCAACAACCTTCTAAGGCAAACCGATGCGTCGGGTTCGCCCACCACCGCAAATCCCGGAACGTCGGGCTTCGGCACCATTATTCAAGGATCGCTGGAAAGCTCGAACGTCGACATTGTCACGGAAGTCACGAATTTGATCACGGCGCAACGCGCCTATGAAATGAATTCCAAAGTTGTCAACACAGCCGATCAGATGCTGACGACGACGAACCAGATGAAGACGTAAGCAAGGGAAGTTAGCTATGAAAAAAACCGCCCGTATTCTGTTCGCCGCATGGCTGGTTCTCTCCGGCAGCGCCGGTTCGCCCACGCCCTGCGTCGCAGATACCGCCGTCAGGCTAAATCAGGATACCGAGATCACCCATGCCGCCGTGCGGCTGAGCGACCTGTTCTCGGGCGTTCCGTCCGGCATCGACCGCGACATCGCCCAAGCCCCCCTCCCCTGCAAGCCAGCCGTGTACGACGAGTCCGTCTTGAACAAACTTGCGGAAACTTATCGTCTGGATTGGAAAGCGCAGGAAACGTCGAACCATATCGTTGTCACCTTGGCCTGCACCCGCATCTCCGGCGACATGATCCGCGATGCGGTCATCGCCAAAATGAACCTCGACGGCAACGCCAAAAAACTGAGTTTCGAGATCGCTTTTGACGCGCGCAATTTGGAAATCGCCCTACCCTCATCCCAACATCCCGAATTCAAGCTGGAGAATTTTTCCTATAACCAGGCCACCAAGCTGTTTCGCACCGACCTGACCGCGCAAACGCCACGCGGCCCCTATGTCCTGCCCATCACAGGCCGCGTCTCGATCAAGCGCAACGTTCCCGTGCTTGCTCGCCGCCTCGAAGCCGGAACTGTCATTGCCGCCGCCGATTTGGACACAATCCAGATGCCCGAAGAACGCATCACCGCCGATGTCGTGACGGAACAAAGCCAACTTATCGGACGAGAAACCCGTCGCGACACGCCCGAAGGCGCCGTCCTGCATGCCCGCGATGTTATGCCCCAGCGCCTTGTGCAACGCGGCTCGCTGGTCACGTTGAAAATCGAAACCCCCTACATCATTATCACCTCCCAAGGCAAAGCCCAGCAAGACGGCGCCGAAGGAGAAACCATTCGCGTCGTCAACACGCAAAGCAACCGCACGGTCGAAGGCGTCGTCACAGCCCCAGGCACCGTCGAAATCCGCACAGCGCGGAAAATTGCCTTGGCAGAATAGGAACCCGTCATGCACCCGCCCCATCACGCCGTATCCAAAGCCAGAAAAGCCTCTCGCACCCTCGCCTGCAGAAACATTCTGCTGACGACAGCCGCTCTTTTGTCCCTGACCGCCTGCAACGCCTTCGACCGCGTTTCCGAAATCGGCGACCAACCGAAACTCTCCGTGATCGACGACCCCACGCATCGTGACGGCTATGTTCCTGTGAAAATGCCGATGCCCCCGCCCTCGCTGAACGAACGCCAACCTAATTCTCTGTGGGAAACAGGAGGCCGCGCCTTCTTCCGCGACCAACGCGCCAGCCGCGTGGGCGATATCCTGACCGTCGTCGTCACCATCAACGATCAAGCGCAAATTCAAAACGAAACCAAACGCTCGCGTGACAACAGCGATAAAGCGAATTTAACAAGCTTCCTCGGCCTCGAAAGCAAGCTGAACACCGTCCTACCCCAAGCCGTCAGCCCCTCAAACCTCATCAACGCCGGAAGCACGACCAGCAATGACGGCAAAGGCTCCATCGGGCGTCAGGAACAAATCGACCTGCGCGTCGCCGCGACCATCGTGCAAATCCTGCCCAACGGCAATCTTGTGATCTCCGGTAAACAGCAAGTCGGCGTGAATTACGACATGCGCGAATTGGATATCAGCGGCGTGATCCGCCCGCAAGACATCTCGGCGAGCAACACCATCACCTACGACCAAATCGCCGAAGCCCGCATCAACTACGGCGGCAAAGGCACCATCAACGACGTCCAACAACCCCGCTACGGCGACCAATTGTTCGATGTCCTGATGCCGTTCTGATCCTCGCTTGCGTCATTCATAAAGATTGTAAGAACATACGGCTTCTACCGCTTGAAGAGAAAGGCCCCGCCTCTGGATGCCTATCCGTCTTCAGTCTGTTAGCCAGAACCGCCACCGTCTCACCTGAGCCACAAAGCATCAACCTTCTGAATCTATTGTGTTTTCAGAAACGAAGGGGACGCGTTCTTTCAAATTAATGAAAAAGGAACCATAAGCATGATACAAATATCATAAGAAATTATAACGCCTTGGCGGGTATGTATTATTGGATATTGAGCCACTACTGTCCGGTTAAGCGCGGGTAGTTTTGCAAGTTAGGCTTGGTACACAAGGGTTTTTGAGGTGTTTTTTTTGGTGTCGATTTGAAGTCGCGTTGGGACTTTGGCGGTAACATCTTCCCCAATTTTGGTTTTTCCAATTGGGGATGTCACGATGCACGTAGGCCAGACCCTCTTTTCACAAGTGATGGATTTTGTGCCGTGGACGAGTTTTGATCGCATTGTCCGAAAGTATGGCGGCGATGTTCGCGTCCGGACGCTTCGATGCACGGAACATTTTCGCGTCATGGCCTTTGCGCAGGTGACATATCGCGAGAGTCTGCGCGACATTGAAGCCTGCCTCGGAGCACAGCCCACAAAACTGTACGGCATGGGATTGCGCGAGCCGGTCGCTAAATCGACGTTGGCTGATGCCAACGAACTGCGCGACTGGCGCATATGGTTTGATCTTGCCACCGTCCTCATCAAACGCGCGCGCAAACTTTATGTGAAGGACGACATTGGCCTCGACCTCGCCAACACGGTCTATGCGCTCGACAGCACAACAATCGATTTATGCCTTTCGCTGTTTCCGTGGGCTGATTTTCGTTCAACCAAAGCCGCCGTCAAAATGCACACGCTGCTCGACCTGCGCGGTAATATCCCCAGTTTTATTCATGTTTCTGACGGCAAGATGGGCGATGCGCCCGCCTTGGATTTGATCACACCGGAAGCCGGAGCCATTTATGTTATGGATCGCGGCTATGTCGATTTCCGCAGACTTTACGTCATTCATCAGGCGGGCGCGTTCTTCGTCACGCGCACAAAAACCAACATGAAGTATCACCGCGTCTATTCACATCCCGTGTCGGACAAAACAACAGGCGTCGGTGCCGACCAGAGCATCGCGCTCGATGGATTTTATACGAAGCAGGATTATCCGCAGCACCTGCGGCGCGTTTCGTTTTGCGATCCGAAAACCGGAAAACGTCTCGTGTTCCTGACCAACAATTTCGCGCTTTCGGCGGAGATGATCGCCGCGCTCTACAAAAAGCGCTGGCAGGTCGAACTGTTCTTCAAGTGATCAAACAAAATCTGCGCATCAAGCGTTTTTACGGCACGTCCGAGAATGCCGTGAAGACGCAAATATGGACGGCGGTGTGCGTTTATGTGCTGGTAGCGATCATCAAAAAAGAGCTGGCGCTCGACGTCTCGCTCTACACTTTTCTACAGATTTTATCGGTTCATTCTTTCGAGAAAACTCAATTGGGACAGGCTCTTTTTGACGTCCAGTCCAATTCCCCACTCGCGGCATCATCCAACCAACTGAATTTGTTCGATAGTTAACCGGACACTAGTGATATTGAGCACAAAGAACTCGCCGCCGCAGAATTTGGCATAATTGATACTGATGTCGACAGCCCGAACAGAACTGCAACGATAAAAAAAGAATTTGGACAATAATCTGACTTTATAATTCAAAATATTTTGCGGATTGCACAATGAGGGTATCGCCGGACAATGTAAGAGAAAAATTTAAACGCGCCGAAGAATCCTTCGGTCGGTCGTTTGTCCATGCGTTAAATAAAAACATTAGAATCGGAGAAACGCTTCTTACCCATGCCCGAGCCAAAAGAGTACGGGAAATCAATGGAATCCGCTTCCACGGCAAAACGACGGCAGAGTTCAGAAAAAGTTTGTTAAAGGGCTGGAGCGCGCTTCCAGACCAGATGCAATCTTTTCTTACAGACAATGGCTTCAGATTCGAGGGAGCTGGCGTATCCACCAACTCTCCAGAAGGATGGAGCATGAGAGGCAGTGCTCACGATGTGGGAGCATACTATCCGGAAGAAAATTATGCTGTTCTATCCGAGTTTGTCCTTCATACAAAATTTCCATTTACACCGTATTTACAGGCACCAACGGTTATGGGAATCATAAAAGAAAAGTGGCAATTAAGTAAACTTGTTTCGGGCAGCCCTTTTGGCACCGCAATCCACGAATTTTTTCATGCATATGATAACACTATTCAAACTATTACGGGTCAATCGGTGAGTTCCTCGCCGCAGTTCGAAGAGGCTTATAATAAAGACTTAATAGGTTTAGGGGGCTTTGAAGGCGCAGAAAAGCTCGACTACGGTTATTACGCCCGCGAGCATGATGTGGAACAGGGCAGAGAAGAGGCGTTTGCAGAACTAAGCGCTGAAGAATTAGGCGCTGAAAAATGCTATCGCTTTGCACGCATGAAAAAACGTTGGCCCAATACGTCCGCTTATGTTGGATTGCACATCAATGAATTCGTGTCCGCCTCTAGGCACGGATTAGAGCATGAGGATTTCAAGGCTTTTCTCGGTCACATCCATGAATCTCCCAAAAACCCATCAAAACAAGACATTGTTTTTACACCAAAGGAATTCGAGCCTTCCACTCCCGCTCAACCCCTGTCACGCCGACCGAATCTTTCCGGTCTGAAAAACGCGGTGACTCACCCAGGAATCCTCCAAAACTTTTTGGGGAAAGCCGACATGCACGCCGGCAAATTCATGGGGCGCACAGGAACTCTTATCAGCATTGCCGAAACAGCCGTCGCGCTCAAACAGCACGACTACATCGCTGCCGCCCAACGCGGAACCGTGACGGTGGCGGGAGCCACCTTACAAAGCGAAAAGGCCATGAAATTGGCCGCAAAACTCGCCTCTAAGCTAGCCCCTTCAATCATTAGGGGCGGCGCGGAAGAAATTCCCTTGATCGGCGCGGTCGCCGCCTCTGGATTCGCCGTCTGGGATATCGGCACGACAGTCGCAGGCGCAATAAAAGGCGAAAATTCGTGGAAGAAAGTCGGCACGACAACCGCCGCAAACATAGCCGAAATAGGCGGTGGCCTTGTAGGCTTCGGCGGCGGGCAAGCCGCACGACAGATCGTCGTTGAATCCTCACGCAAAACGCTTGGCGAGGCAAATGCCCCACAAGATGCCGCGATCGTCAGCCTCGGCAAGGAAGTATACGGTGCAGTACGTTCGGCTCAAGATGCGGAGCCCACTCTGTCAGCGGTGCCGCCCCCAGCGACAAGAGGTCGTGGCGGCGCAGTGTTGCGAAACGCGCAAGGCAAGGCGGAAACAAAGCAGGCGATAGCGGCAACGCCAAAGGCCCTGCGGCAAAAAACAGAAACCGCGGGAAAGCGTCCGGCGTTCCCAATGTTTACTTCCTGGCGGTTTCCCCGCTCAAACGTACGATGTTTTCTATTCAATTTGACCTGATAATCACACCGAGTTTTCTTCTCATAGAATTTTACATAAACCGATACCCAGCATCCACGGCAAGAATAACTCCCGTGACCAAACGCGCATCGGGCGATGCTAAATAGGCGACGGCTCCGGCAATATCCTCCGGCGTTCCAATTTGGTTTTTCAGGACATGGCGTTTCTTGACGATCTCGCGCATTTTCTCGTGCGAACCCGACCACATGGGCGTTTCGGTAATGCCGGGTGCAACCGCGTTCACGCGAATGCCTTCGGGGCCCAGCCCCATCGCCAACCGTTCTGTCAGCGCGTTTAGCCCCGCCTTGCTGGCGGTATAAGCCGTCGAGGAACAATCCCTGTACGTCCCCATCGCGCATACGGAAGATATATTGACGATGCACGGATCGTTGCCTTTGCCCAGCAAGGGGCGAAAAGTTTGTGCCCAAGCATAAGGGCCAACCAAGTTAACTTCCAGAACCTTTCTGAAATGATCCGTGGGCTCTTCAAGATACCCGCCCGAAAGATAAATCGCGGCATTGTTGACCAGAACATCCAACTTACCATAACGTTGCTCAATTTCGTGACATAGGACAGCCCTAAAGGTTTCGTCCTCAACGCTTCCCTGAGTGACAAAGAGCCGCTGATTTTTGTGCTCTTCTTTAAAGGCATCGACACGCTCCGTGCGGGTGCTAAACGTATGAACGATATATTCGTCCTTCAGCAAACGGGAAACGATGCCTGCCCCGATTCCTGCTGTTCCTCCGGTTACCAAAGCAACGCGCTGCGCCTTTGTGTCGCTCATAGATATTCTCCTCATTAACATCCGTTCTTCTTTAAATGTACAACACTCCTGCATTCGAGACAAGCGCACACCCCCGCGATTGACTCCACGAATATTCTAAGGGACTATGAACGTCACTTATTCTGTCGCTTTTCGTCAATCCATTCCTTGGAAGAGATTTCTATGGCCACTCCTGTCAAACGTATCGGCATCCTGACCAGCGGCGGCGATTGCGCCGGACTTAACGCCGTCATTCGCGCTGTGGTTTTGCGTGCCGAAACGCTGGGATGGGATGTCGTCGGCATTATGGACGGCACGCACGGGCTTTTAGAAAACCCGCCGCATGTCATTCCTTTGCGCCACAACAATGTCGATACCGTCGTCATGCGCCAAGGCGGCACGATCTTGGGCACGACCAACAAAGGCGACCCCTTCGCTTATCCGATGCCCGACGGATCGGTCAAAGACCGTTCGAACGAAATTATCTCGGCCTTCAAAAAACTGGGCTGCGAAGCGTTGATCGGCATCGGCGGTGATGGCAGCCTTGCCATCCTGTCACGGCTTGCCCAACAAGGCGGCTTTCCCCTAATCGGCATTCCCAAAACGATCGACAACGATCTCGGCATCACAGAAATGTCGGTAGGCTTTAGCACCGCCGTCGATGTGGCGACCGAGGCTTTGGACAGGCTCCAACCCACGGCAGCCAGCCACGACCGCATTATGATTCTGGAAGTCATGGGGCGCGACGCAGGCCATATCGCCCTGACGGCAGGTATAGCAGGCGGCGCGGATGTTATCCTGATCCCCGAAATCCCCTATAACATCAAAAACATCGCGGCGCATATTAAGGCGCTGCGAGAAGGCGGACGCAACTTCGCGCTTGTCGTCGTCTCCGAAGCCGTCCTCAGCCCCAAAGGCGGAAGCATCAGCCGCAATTTCTTCGGCGGGCAAAAACGCCTTGGCGGAATCGGTCACATCCTCGGCGAAGAAATCGCCGAAGCCTGCCAAGCTGAAACCCGCGTCACCGTCCTCGGTCACGTTCAGCGCGGCGGCCAACCCAGTGCTCACGACCGCCTGCTGGCCTCGGCCTTCGGCGTTTACGCCGTCACCCTCATCCAGCAAGGCAAATTCGGTCGCATGGTCGCGTGGAAAGACCGCCAGGTTATCGACGTGCCCATCGAAGAAGCCATCAAGCAAAACCGCATCGTGGAAAAAGACTGCACCCTCGTCAACACCGCCCGAGGCCTCGGCATTTGTCTGGGCGACGATGGAACGCTTAGGGTTTAACCCACGCTGCCCTTTTCAAGAAAGAAGGGGATGCCCGCTTACGCGAACATCCCCTTCTTTTATCAAACGATCGAAAACCCGCGATACTTAAACCGCAGCCTTCTTCAGCTTCGACAAAGCGCGAACCTTAACGCGCACGCTGGCTGGCTTCGCAGCAGCCTTTACGAGTTCACCCGTAGCAGGATTGCGCACAAGCGTACCGGCCTTGCGGGCAGGAACCTTACGCAACGTAATCTTCAAAAGACCGGGCAACGTAAATTCGCCCACGCCACGCGGATGAACCGATCCGAGCATCACGGCTTCCAGAGTCTGGAAAACGCCAGCGGCGGCTTTGCGGGAAATCTCGTTCTGTTCGGCAAGCAAAGCGATCAGCGCCGACTTGGTCAAAGTTTCCTTGACTGCGCGAATGGACACTTCCGGTTTGGTGGTTTTCTTCTTGGCCATTGTTTTCTCCGAGG
>CAIXLI010000109.1 GCA_903920205.1 uncultured Pseudomonadota bacterium | reverse complement strand
GTGTGCGTACGGGAGGCACGATTGCCGATTTAAAGGTCAAGCAAGGTGATCGCGTCGAAGAAGGTCAAGTGATCGCCGTTGTGGGCGATCAGAAGCTGGGACTGCAAATTCAGGCGCAAAGCGCTCAAACGCAAGCGGCTCAGGCTCAAGTTGAACAAGCGAGGCGCGAGTTGGAACGTGGAGAGCAGCTTATTAAGGAGGGCTTTGCCACCAAAGCGCGTCTTGACCAACTCCACGCTACTTATGATGTCGCCGTTAACACTTTGAAATCCATGACGGCGCAGCAGTCGGTAGCACAGGAACAGCAGACGCAGGGAAAGGTTTTAGCGCCGACTTCGGGGCGCATTCTGACCGTGCCGGTGACGGCAGGAACCGTTGTCATGCCGGGCGATACGATTGCTACTTTAGCAGAGCAGAATTATGTTTTGCGCCTCAACGTACCTGAACGGCATGCCAATCTTATCAAATCCGGAGATGCAGTTCGCGTGGACGGCAGCGAGCTTGGCTCATCCAGTTCAAATTCCGAGATTGGCACAATCAAATTAGTCTATCCCAAAGTTGAAAATGGCCGTGTGCAGGCCGATGCCACCGTTAAGGGGCTGGGCGATTATTTCGTCGGCGAACGCGTTCGTGTGTGGATTTCTGCCGGTGAACGCAAAGCTATCGTCGTTCCTTCTGATTTCCTCATCACCAGAAATGGGATTGATTACGCCTTGGTCAAATCCGCCGCTGGCGAAACGCTCGATGTGCCTGTGCAACGTGGACAGGATGCCTTTACTCAGGATTTGCCAAATGGCGTCGAGATCCTTTCCGGCCTGAAATCCGGTGACCAACTGGTGCATCCATGAAATTAGGGCTTTCCGGTAATTTAACCCGCGCGACCATTACATCGCCGCTCACGCCCTTGTTTTTGCTGGCCGCGATCATTTTCGGGCTTGTCGCGCTCGTGGTCATTCCGCGCGAAGAAGAGCCACAGATCAGCGTTCCGATGGTGGATATCCTTGTCTCCGCCAATGGCCTCAAGGCTCCCGATGCCGCCGAGCTTGTCACCAAGCCTCTGGA
Source organism: uncultured Pseudomonadota bacterium (assembly GCA_903920205.1). Taxonomy (GTDB): domain Bacteria; phylum Pseudomonadota; class Alphaproteobacteria; order UBA9219; family UBA9219; genus CAIXLI01. The sequence goes on along the minus strand of CAIXLI010000109.1, from coordinate 838 downwards.
AGAGATTATCAAGGGCATTAATGGCGTCGAGCATGTCTACAGCCAGACGCAGGATGACCGCGTCATGGTCACGGCGCGTTTCTTTACCGGCACTAAGGAAGATGACGCCGTTCTGCGCGTGCATGAAAAAATCCGCGCCAATTACGACCGCATCCCACAAGGAATTCCTGAACCGCTTATTGTCAAACGTGGCATCAACGATGTAGCCATCGTCGTATTAACGTTATCGCCGAAACCTGAAGCGGCGGATCGTTGGAATGACAAAAGCCTCTATGAGCTTTCTGGCAAGGTTCAGTCGGAGTTAACCAAGGTTGATAATATCGGTCTGACCTACATCTCCGGCGGCGCGCAAGAAGAGATCAGCGTCGAACCGGATCCGGAAAAACTGAACTTGTTCGGCGTTACGCTGGAACAATTGATGGCCAAGGTGCAGGGAGCCAATCGTTCGTTCCTTGCCGGTTATATGCGCGATGCCGGTAAAACCGTACAAGTTGCCGCTGGCCAAACGCTTTCCGGCGTACCCGATATAGGGCTTTTGCTTATCACCACGCGTGACGGACGGCCTGTCTATGTGCGCGATGTTGCCAAGGTGCATATTGGTGCGAGCGCCGCCGAGCATCGCGTCTGGAATATCGCGCCCAACAAAGACAAAAGCTGGTCAACAACATCTTCCGTTAGCCTCGCGCTGGCCAAACGGGCTGGAGCGAATGCAGTTGTCGTGTCTGGTGGCATCCTAAAACGGTTGGAACTGCTGAAAAGCAAACTCATTCCCGACGATGTACGGGTTGATGTCACACGCAACTATGGCAAGACGGCTAACGACAAAGCCAACGAGCTG